>NZ_CAXBDC010000008.1:0-76523 GCF_963974195.1 uncultured Nisaea sp. | reverse complement strand
CCCGAGGAAGTCCTGCTCACGCTCGGCGCCCAGAACGCCATCTGGATCTGCACACAGTTGCTGCTCACAGAGGGGCGCACAGCGGTCATCGAGAATCCCTGTTATCCCGGTCTCAGAAAAGTGCTGCAGCACAGTTCTTGTCGGACTGTCCCGGTCGATGTCGACGAGAATGGCCTGCCGCCGGAACGGCTGCCCGAGCAGCTCAGCGTTGTTTTCACGACGGCAAGCCATCAGTGCCCGACAAACACAACGATGCCGATGAGCCGCCGGCTGGAGTTGTTGCGGCGGTCATCCGAGCGGAATTTCATCATCGTCGAGGACGATTATGAGTTCGAGATGTCCTTCGCCCAGCAGCCGACACCGGCGCTCAAGTCGCTCGATCGCGCCGGTTCCGTGGTCTATATCGGATCCTTTTCAAAATCCCTGTTTCCCGGTCTGCGGCTTGGCTACCTCGTCGCCTCGCCGAGCTTTATCCGGGAGGCGCGGGCGCTTCGGGCGATGGTGCTGCGGCATCCGCCCGGAAGCGTGCAGCGCACGACCACGTATTTCCTCTCCCGCGGCTATCACGACAGCATGGTCAATCGCATCGGCAAGGCCTATGGCCGCCGCCGCGCCGTGATGGAAAAGGCGATCAGTGAGTGTGGTCTCGAGGTGGCTGGAACCGGCGGTTTCGGCGGCTCCAGTTTCTGGATGAAGGCGCCGGATGGTGTCGATACAGCGGAGCTGGCACTCTCCCTGCGTGAACAGGGCGTCCTGATCGAGCCGGGGCAGACCTTCTTTGATGCCGCGGAAGGCAATGTCCAATATTACCGCCTGGCCTATTCCTCAATCCCGTCCGCACGCATCGCGGAGGGGATTGAGCGCATCGCAGCAGCACTGGCCTGACCGACCCGCCTGTATTGTAAGGCCGGCTGTCGAGGTAGTGTGAGCCAGGGTGATGATCATCTGGCAGAAAACGACCGGAGGGGGGAACTGTGGAAATCGTCGACGCGCAAATTCATCTCTGGGCGACCGGCTTGCCGAGTAACATGGCGCATTGGCAAATCACGTCCTTCTCAGCAGCCGAAGCGATTGCGATGATGGACGAGGCTGGTGTCGATGCCGCCGTGATCCATCCGCCGTCCTGGGACCCGGGGGCGACCGACCTGGCGATGGCCGCAACCCGCAGCTATCCTGGCCGGTTCGCCATCATCGGCGCTGTCGATCTCGGCCAGCCGGAGCAAAGCCGGACCGCGATGGAAACCTGGCGCGGCCAGACCGGTATGCTCGGCCTGCGCTGCATGTTTCTGGAAGGTGAGGACCGCCGCCGCCTCCATGCGGGCGAGCTTGACTGGTTCTGGGCCGCCGCCGAGAGGTTCGGCATTCCGGTGACGACTCTGGCTACGGGATCGCTCGACCTGTTGGGGGACGTCGCCGACCGTCACCCGGGGCTGCGGCTGACCATCGACCATCTGGGCGGCATGGGCGGTAACACGACCCTCAAGGATGCCGCCGCCATGACCCACATGCCGGCGCTTCTGAAGCTTGCCAACCTGCCGAATGTCGCGGTCAAGGCGACCGGCGCGCCGGGCTATACAGCCGAGGCCTATCCGTTCCCGGCAATGCAGACCTACCTGCGGCAAATCTTCGATGCATTCGGGCCAGACCGCATGTTCTGGGGCACCGACATTTCCAAAATGCCCTGCTCCTGGAGGCAGTGCGTCACCCTGTTCACGGAGGAGCTGCCCTGGCTGCGCGGTGATGACCTCACCCGGGTCATGGGGGGTGGGGTGCGTGACTGGTGGGGATGGCCTGCGTCGATGTGAGCCGGGAAGCTAAATGTCTTTGAATTTCTTGAGGAAAGCATCGATCGCTTCCGTGACTTTCTTTTCGGCATCATCGACGCTTTGCATCTGTTGCATCACGTCTCTTGCCGCAACGGCCGCACCGGCTGATGCTGTTTCAACGCCCCCGATATTTTCATCTACAGCGGATACGCGCTGGGCCGTGTCCGACATGTTGCCGGTAATCTCCGACGTGACGGCGCCTTGCTCTTCGGCGACGGTTGACATGGACGTTGCCTGATCACGGACAAGCCCGATGGCATGAGTGATACCGCGAATGGCGGAAACATTAGCCTGCACAGCCATGGTGACATTGTCGACTTCTGTGCTTATTTCCTCGGTGGAACTGGTTGTCTGGGTTGCAAGTTTTCTGACCTCTTCCGCGACAACAGCAAACCCGCGCCCGGCATCACCTGCCCGGGCCGCCTCAATAGAGGCGTTCAGGGCAAGCAGGTCCGTTTTGTTGGCAATGTCCTTGATTAAGGTGACCACACCGGTGATGCGTTGTGTCGCGGTTTCCAGATGCTGGAGCGAAGACGATGCCAGGTTCGCCCTTTCGGACGCATCATCGGTAAGGCTTGAGGTTTTCGTCACGCCTTTGACAACCTCTTGAATAGAGGATGCCATCTGGTCCATCGCGGCCGCGACGAGGGTGACGTTTTGAGCTGCTGCAACCGAGTTTTCTTTGACAACGGAGCCCTGGCGGCTTGTCGCTTCGGCCGTTGTGACCATCGATTCCGCTGCAATCTTGGACTGCTTGGACGCTTTGTGCAGGGCATTCATCGCGCCGACGACGATTTCATGAAAATCCCTGCCGAGCGCCTGAACAGGGCGCAGGAGATAAACACTCAATCCATAACCGCATGCCAGGATGAGCAGGCTGAACGCACCAAGTCTGATAAGAGCGTCGCGGACCGAGGCATAGGCATCCGCCAAGGCCTCTTCATCCGAGACAGAGAGGATGATTTTCCAGTCAAGTCCGGGAAGGCTCACCTGCTCAAACCCGGCGATTACCGGTACATCTCTGTGATTTTTCGCGGCAATAAGCCCTTGCGAGCTGCCAAGGGCCCTCGTGATAACTTCGCTGGACAAAGATGAGCCAATCTCCAGATTGGCGGCGTTCTCCGGGACGGACCGGAGTTGCCCGTTTGACCCGATAAGGAAAGTTTCGGCGGTCTCGAAGCCGGCAATTGCCTTGTTTACGATGGTGTTGATGCGATCAACCGGCATCTGGAAAGCAATAATACCGACCAATTGGCCCTTGTCCTTGAGAGGAGCAAGCAGGAATGAGGCATCCTGATTGTATGATGGCTCGTAGGGTTCAAAATCTACAAAGACGAGGTCATCCGAATTATTTTGAATAATTTGTTGAACAGCATGTCCAAAGGCTGAATCGCTGTAAGGGCCGTCAACGAAGGACGTCCCGTAATCGAGTTCTTTGAAGACAGAATAGACGATACGGCCTTCTTTGGGTTCGAACAGGAAGATGTCGTAGAACGCGAATTCTTCCAGATATTCTTTAAAAAATGGGTGATAGGTCTCGTGCAGGCTTGAGTATCTGCTCGTGTCGCCAGCCGTCATAAGGAGGTGTTTTTCACCAATTTTTCGGGGATTGTCCGAAATGTAAAGGTGTTGAAGCTTCTCCGCGACCGGGTCGATCTTCATCCATCGGTCCAGATCGGCTGACGTTGCCCCTGTCGTGTTTTCCTGTTGATAGACATAGCGCTCCCTCAGACTTTGGGGGCGCATGGCATCATCTTCAGACGTGTCCAGCTGCTCAACAGCGGCGGTAAAATCCCGTACCGCGTCAGTGACGACGGGGTTTATTGCAAGCGTCCTGGCAATGCTGAGAAGAGTGCCAAAATAGGTTTCGACCATCTCGCCTTTCAGGTCGATGACGGAGGCGATTTCTGCCCGGGCCGCTTCTTCGGCCACGTTGTACATGCGGGAGATATCGAACACGGAACTTACGAACATGGGCAGGATGCCCGCTGCCAGCAATGCGCCCATGATCTTGTGTTTGAACTTCATCGCTGATGGACCACGTCCTGATTTTTGCCAAGCGTATCTACCTAGCAGATTTCGGGGTGCCATTAACACAATAAGTCGGTGATTTTGCCCCGGATGGCGGTCGGTGATGAATGCAAATACCGGACACGCTTTCTGTGGCTATTTCCAGGCCGCTTGAGCGATGCTTAGCCTGTGATTTTATGTGTCCCCAATCGACGGAATATCCAATGACCAATCTTGTGTCACTTACACTCTCTCCTTCTTTCGCGCCGAGCGAGAACGGCCCACTGCCCGAGCGTCTTGTCGAGGGCAATCCTGTCTTCCGTACCTGGGAGCTCGATTCCGCGCTCGCCGAAGCCGCCAAATGGGGGCAGATCCGCACTGGTATCTGGGAGTGCACGCCGGGGACGTACCGCGCGATCAAGGGCGACAGTTACGAGTTCTGCTATATTCTCTCGGGACGCCTGCAACTGACCGAAGATGACGGCGAAACTCGGGAATTCGCGGCCGGGGACAGTTTCGTCATGAAGCCCGGTTTCTCCGGCAACTGGCAAACCCTGGAGACGGTTCGAAAGATCTGGGTTGTCGCGAGCTGAACTGCTCGACGGCTTCTTGCTGCGGCAGCCTTCAAGCTGCCGCAGCAAAACTTTCAGCCGCAACCGGGCCGCCGTGTTGAACGAATAGCGTCAACGCGCAAAGGTATCATCAGTTTACGCTTGAGGATCGGGTCGCCTTGCCCTGCTTCATGAATCCGGGCAAGCGGCGCAGGCCGCCAGTGACCGGGACCGGGTGAAGGCTCTGGAACGCGAGGTGAAGGAGCTTCGCCGCGCCAACGAGATCCTGCGCAAGGCTTCGGCATATTTTGCGCAATTTCAGAGGTATATGCCAAAATTCCCTGCAAACAGTACTGACCAGCTAAAGTCCGGCTTTGCGGCGAGCCCGCGTGGATTACGCAGCACTCTTCCATTTGAGCGGGGTCATGTAGACGATGCTGTCAGCTACACTGACCATCACATCGCCGTCCTGAATATTGATCTGGAGCCTCATCGCGCGGCTTGCCAGTTTTGCCAGTTCGCCTGTGTCTTTCTCGGAAAAATTTATCACTTGAAGGTTCTCAAAACGGGTGGTGCTCTTTTTTATCTTGTCCCACCAGATCTCGGCCGTTCTGCCATAAGGATAGATAATCACCTTGCCGGCCTTGCCACAGGATTGACGCACCACCTTCTCGCTGGGAAGCCCCAGGGCCACCCACACATCAAGCGCGCCATTCAAGCTTTTCTGCCAAATGTCGGGCTCGTCATCCGTTGACAGCCCCTTTGTCATTTCCAGATTCTCATGGGCATTTAGCGCAAAGGCGACAATGCGCACCATCAGCCGTTCATCCGTCTCAGATGGATGTTTTGCCACGGTCAATTTATGGGTCTCATAATAATGACGATCCATGTCGGAGACCGAAAGCTCAACTTTGTAAATGGTGGCATTTTGCGCCATGATTTGCCCCAAATCTTCGAAGATTGCGATGCTTACAGGGTCTGGTGACCTTGTGAAAGCAGATAAAGGGGCCGCGACGGCGTTGTTAGACCAGTCCGGCTTGAGGCGCGAACTATCGGTTCGTAGATTCTTCAAAGCGTTGAGGAACCCGCACTTTGGCAGGAAAGCTTCCACCTGCGCACCTATCGGGTAGTGAAATTCCGCAGCGTCCGGCAACGCTGAGCGGAGTAATCACTTCGCCTGCCGGATAGCACGGTCGAAAAATCAATGAGGTCGGAAGAGTGGCTGGGGGACCTGGATTCGAACCAGGACTGACGGAGTCAGAGTCCGCAGTTCTACCGTTAAACTATCCCCCAACGGGACCGTCGCATCGAGTGCGTTCGCGGCAGGGGGCGGAAATTAGCGAGCTTGCTTGCGGATGGCAAGTGCCAAAATTGCCCCTGGCGATATGCATTGTTCAAATACCCTGAAAGCCGCTGGAACCGGGCATCCGTGCTTTGCCAGGGTGGTCACACTTTCTACACTTTCACGCCATAGAATCCGTATGATGGATGTTTTTCCGCATGGCTTTCTGCCGTGCGCTTGGAGTCGATGAAAGTGGAAATCTCCGTATGAAACAGGTTCTCGTGCTCGGGGCGGGCGGCTTTATCGGCAGCCATCTGGTGCATCGCCTTAAAGCCGAGGGAAGCTGGGTGCGGGGTGTTGACCTGAAGCATCCGCGTTACGCCAGGACCGAAGCCGACGATTTCGTCGTCGCGGATCTGCGAGAGCCGGCCAATGTCCGGGCGGTGATCGACCGGAAGTTCGATGAAGTCTACCAGCTTGCGGCGGATATGGGCGGCGCCGGGTATATTTTCACCGGCGATCATGATGCCGACGTCATGCACAATTCGGCGGCGATCAACCTGAATGTCGTCGATATCTGCAACAGGCACGGCATCAAGCGGGTGTTCTATTCCTCCTCGGCCTGCATTTACCCGCAGGAAAACCAGCAGGATCCGGACAACCCGAACTGCCGCGAGGACAGCGCCTATCCGGCCAATCCGGACAGCGAATATGGCTGGGAGAAGCTTTTCAGCGAGCGGCTCTATCTCTCCTACAAGCGCAATCACGGTCTGGAATGCCGGATTGCCCGTTTTCACAATATCTTCGGCCCGGAAGGCTCCTGGAGCGATGGCCGGGAGAAGGCACCGGCGGCGATCTGCCGGAAAGTCGCCGAGGCGCCGGATGGCGGCGAGATCGAAATCTGGGGCGACGGCGAGCAGACCCGGTCCTTCCTCTATATCGACGAATGTCTGGAGGGGGTGCTGCGGCTGACCCGCTCCGGATTCGCGGGACCGGTCAATATCGGCTCGGACGAGATGGTCAGCATCAACCGGCTGGTCGACATGGTTTGCGACATTGCGGGCAAGAAACTGACGAAGCGCCACGTGCCGGGGCCGCTTGGCGTGCGTGGCCGGAATTCCGACAACAGCATGATCCGGGCGGAGCTGGGATGGGCGCCGAGCGCGGCTTTGCGAGAGGGGCTGGAGAAAACCTATGAATGGGTGGCGGACAAAGTGGCACGGCAGGAGGCCGACCCGCTCTAGAGCTGCCTGCTAGGCGATTTTGCTGCGCATGACGGGCACATGAAGGCTGCCATTATTCCCTGCTGTTTCTGTTTCCGCCCCGGTGATGTTGTGCGCCGGTGAATGGGGTGCCCAGTCCCCGGGAATTGCCGCGCGGATATGCTCGATGAAGGCAAGCGACCGGCGGGGAAGCTGGGTATCCGGATAAAGCAGACGGACCGCGAGCGGTGCCGCGTGCCAGTCCGGCAGGCAGGGAACCAGTGTGCCCGGGTGATAGTGGCTGCGCTTCTTGACCATCCAGTGCGGCAACAACCCGATACCATGCCCGCTGACGATGGCATCCCCCTGTAGTGCCATGCGGTCCACCTGTATCTGGGAGACGGGCAGCGTCACGGAGTATTTCCCTTCCCGGGAGTGGCGCAGGGTCAGGCCGTCGCCGCTGTCGCCGAGAAGATCGACCCATTTATGGTGGGAAAGTTCCCTCGGGTGCCGGGGCGCACCCTGGCGGGCCAGATAATCGGGATGGGCGAACAGTCCCCGGGTGAGCCGGCCGAGCGTCTCCTGACGCAGGCGAATCTCTTCCGGCACGGGACCAAGCCAGATGCAGACGGTGTCCTTGCCATCCATCGCCGGCAACTCGGTATTGGTCCGCAGAGCGATTCGCACATGCGGATACCGCGCGATGAAGCGTTCCATCTGTTTTGCGAACCAGCCCCTGATCAGGCCTTCATGGACATGCAGCGTCAGGTCCCCGCTGACTTCTTTCCTGAGATCGCTCAGGGTCTCGCGGCTGTCCTCGGTGAGTTTCAGGATCGCCCGGGAATATTTCTCGAAGACGAGTCCGGCTTCGGTCGGAACCATGCGGTTGGCGTCCCGGCGCAGCAACTGATGGCCGACCTGACCTTCCAGATCCTTCAGGCGCCGGCTCACGGTCGATTTGGGCAAGCCGAATTCCCGTGCCGTTGCGGTCTGGCTGCCGTGCCGGATGACGGAATTGAAGATATCGAGTGCTTTCAGGTCATACATCGCTTGGCTCGCTTGCGGCGTCTTTCGTGGCGAGCTGATCCCCATGCGTGATTTTTGACCGGCCCTGCCTGTGCAGGAAGGGCGAGGAGGGATGTTCCATTTTTTGCAACGCGCCGTGCCACGGTTCTTGGTTGAATGATAAAATTGCGAATGATTTACATTAGCAATATTGATTTCAAATGTCTTGCATTGGCTGGAGTAATTGCATGTTGGGGAGCGAGCTTTTGCGCCTGAACCGGGGCGTGCGCCTGGGGAGCACACTACCACTTGTCGCCGGGACTGTTGCTGCAATTGTAACGACATCGGCCTTGGCCCAGGAAAAAGTCAAGATCGAGCCGATTGTTGTCACGGCATCCGGGCACGAACAGGAAGTGAAAGACGCGCCGGCGTCGATCAGCGTTATCACCCGGGAGACCTTGGAAAGCCACCAGTACAAGAACATCACGGATGCCCTGCGGGACGTTCCCGGTGTGATCGTGACCGGCGGCGGGTCGGGCGATAATGGAGCGGATATCAGCATTCGCGGCATGTCTTCTTCCTACACGCTGATTCTGGTCAACGGGCAGCGGGTGGACACGCGGGAAAGCCGGCCGAACGGCAGTGCGGGGTTCGAACAGAACTGGCTGCCGCCCCTGCAGGCGATCGAGCGCATCGAAGTCGTCCGCGGGCCGATGTCGACACTCTACGGATCCGACGCAATCGGCGGCGTCATCAACGTGATCACGCGCAAGGTGCCGCAGAAGCTCGAAGGAGCGATCCAGGCCGATGCGCTTCTGCAGCAGGACAGTGCCTCTGGAAATGCCTACCAGAGCAATTTCTACCTCGCGAGTCCGCTGAGCGAGGACCTTCTGGGGCTGCAACTTTACGGCCAGTACAGTACGCGAGAAGAGGACGACATTCTCAACGGGTATGAGGACCGGGAGCACAAGACCGTCACGGCGCGCCTGACGCTGACGCCGACCCCGGATCACGATCTGACGCTTGAGGCGGGTGTATCCGAGCAGCATCGTGAGGGGACGGTCGGTAAGACTGTTGCGTCATCCGGCTGCCGGGGCGGTTGTGTGGACAGCGACAATACCTACACTGAGACGCACTTCTCTCTCGCGCATGCCGGGCGGCTGTCTTTCGGCAATGTCGACAGCCACATCAAGCGGGAGATTTCCGACAATCAGGGCCGGGATATCGAGATCACCAACACGACGGCGAAGACCAGTCTGTGGATGCCGTTCGGCGATCACCTGGTCACGGTTGGCGGTAATTACGGCCTGGAAGAGCTGGACGATGCCACGACCAATCAGATTTCCGACCGGACGCAGGTGGATATGGTCCAGTACGCAGCCTTTGCGGAAGACGAATGGCTGGTTCTGCCGGATGTCTCCCTGACCGGTGGCGTGCGTCTGGATTTCAACGAGGATTACGGCGCCAATCTGAGTCCGCGTCTCTATGGCAATTGGAACATCTCTGAAAACTGGACGCTGAAAGGTGGTGTTTCCAGCGGCTACAGGTCGCCGAACCTCCGGGAAATCACGCCGGACTGGGGACAGGTCAGCCGTGGCGGCAATGTCTACGGCAACCCTGATCTCGAGCCGGAAACCTCTCTCAGCAAGGAGATCGGTGTCATCTATTCGGGGCGTTCGGGAATCGAGGCGAGTGTCACGGTCTTCCATAATGCCTTCAAGGACAAGATCACCCGGATCGCCTGTCCGACGACGATCTGCGCGGATGGCCCAAACCAATTCGGATCCGATCCAACCTACCGGATCAATATCGACGAGGCGGAGACGCAGGGCATCGAAGTGTCCCTCGCAGGCGACCTGACCGATACGGTCTCGCTGTCCGGGAGCTACACCTTCACGCAGTCCGAGCAGCTCAGCGGCGACTATAAGGGGGAGCCCCTGACCCAGTTGCCGAAGCATCAGGCGACGGCTCAGGTCGATTGGCGGGCAACGCCGCAATTGCGGCCCTGGGCGCGGGTGACCTTCCGTGGCGAGGAAAGCCAGCCGACCACGGGTCCCTCCAGCAGTTCGACCGTTGCGCCGTCCTACACCTTCCTCGATATCGGTGTGAGCTACGATCTGAGCGAGAATGTTCAGGTCAATCTCGCTGGCTATAACCTGACCGACAAGCGGATAACCTATGACGAGTACGGCTATGTCGAGGATGGGCGCCGTGTCTGGTTCAGCATGACGGCAAAGTTCTGATTTCCAAATTTGCCTCTTTTGATAAAGGGGAGGGAGAACCATTGTTGGTTCTCCCGATTGTTCAGCCGCAAAGGAGATATCCCTTGTTTTCAACCATGCGCCGCAGCGTCCTTGCCTGCGCAACCATTCTGGCCGTGACAGTCGGGGCGCCCGTCGCCTTTGCCCCCGCCGCCTTTGCCGAAGACATTGTCATCGAGCACACAAAGGGCACGACAACGCTGCCGGGGATCCCGAAAAAGGTCCTGGTCTTCAATCTCGGTGTGCTGGACGTGCTGGACGCAATTGGCGTCGAGGTCGCTGGCGTTCCCGGCGGGCCAAAGCCGAAGCATCTGGCCAAATATGCATCCGGCAGCTACCTGAATGTCGGCTCCCTGTTCGAGCCGGATTACGAAGCCATTGTTGCCGCCGAGCCTGATCTGGTGATCGTCGGCGGGCGCTCTTCCAGAAATTATGACGACCTGGCGAAAATTGCGCCGACGATCGATCTCTCCGCCAGTTGGGAGAATCATATTGGCGATGCCAAGAAAAACGCCCTGACTGTCGGGAAGATCTTCGACAAGGAAGCCGAGGTGCAGGCCCTGGTGGACAAGCTTGAAAGCTCCACGGCGGAGTTGCAGGCGCTTGCCGGCAAGGCGGGCACCGCGCTTGCGATGATCACGACCGGCGGCAAGATGAGCGCGCATGGCAAGGGATCGCGCTTCACGGTTCTCTATGATGTCTACGGCTTCAAGCCGGCGGTCGAGGATCTGGGCACGGGGCTGCATGGTCAGCCGATTTCGTTCGAATTCCTTCTCGAAACGGATCCCGACTGGCTGTTCGTGGTGGACCGGGATGCGGCTATCGGCCGTGAGGGACAGTCGGCGGCGGCAATGCTGGATAACGAGATCATCCACAAGACCAAGGCCTGGAAAGCAGGGCATATTGTCTATGTGGATTCGGGGAACTGGTATCTGGCCGGTACAGGTCTTCAGGCTTTGCAGATGAATGTCGATGAGATTGCAGCGGCTCTGAAAGCCAAATAGTCTCTCCGACATCTTGGTTAAATCGGGTAGATAGGCCGTCCTGGGACGGCCTATCTGCGTCCGTGACCTTTGCATCGAGCCGAAGAGTGCCTTGAAGTATTTTGTTTTAGCCTGCCTCTGCGTGGTTGCTCTGGGCGTTCTCAGTCTCTTCATCGGTGTCAGTGATGTGACGCCGGCGACGCTTCTGGATCCGGCGACATCGGCGCATGCCTTCGAGATGCTGATGGTCAGCCGTGTGCCGCGCACGCTGGCGCTGGTGCTCGCCGGGGCGGCACTTTCGGTTGCCGGACTGATCATGCAGATGCTGGTGCGCAATCGTTTCGTCGAGCCGTCGACGGCGGGAACCGTCGAATCCGCGAGCCTTGGCCTGCTCGTGGTGATGTTGCTGGCGCCCGGTTTGCCGGTCATCCTGAAAATGCTCGTGGCCGCCGCCTTTGCCTTGGCCGGTACGGCTGTCTTTCTGGGCATCCTCCGGCGGGTGCCGCTGAGAAGCGAATTCATCGTGCCGCTGATCGGGATCATGCTGGGCGGTGTGATCGAAGCCGGAACAAACTTCGTCGCGTACCGATATGACCTGCTTCAATCCCTCAACGCCTATATGATCGGTGATTTCTCGGCGATTTTGCGCGGGCGGTACGAGCTGCTCTGGATTTCATTCGGCCTGACCTGCGTCGCCTATATTGCGGCGGACAGGTTTACCGTCGCCGGGCTGGGGCAGGATTTCACGACCAATCTGGGCCTCGATTACCGCAAGGTGATGGCCCTCGGGATGGTGATCGTATCCCTGGTGACGGCCACCGTGGTTGTGACGTGCGGCGTCATTCCGTTCCTCGGCCTCGTCGTGCCGAACATCGTCCGGCTCGTCATCGGGGATCACCTGCGGCGCACGCTGCCCTGGGTCGCGCTGCTCGGAGCGGCGCTTGTCATTTCCTGCGATATTGTCGCCCGGCTTGTCATTGCGCCGTATGAAATTCCGATCGGCACGATCATGGGCGTGATCGGCAGCGGTCTGTTCCTCTATTTCCTGCTGCGGAGGCGCGGGCATGGGGAATGAGGCAAGGAAGCTGTGGACACTGGCCTTCGCGCTGACGCTCCTGGCGGGGCTTGCGTGTCTGTCGGTGGTCTTTTTCATGACGGTGGGCGTGAAGGGGAACTGGGGCTTTATTCTGCCCTTCCGGGGCATGAAAGTCGCGACCATGGCGCTGGTCGGCTACGCGATCGCGGTTTCCACCGTGCTGTTCCACACGATCACGGGAAATCGCATCCTGACGCCCTCGATCATGGGCTTCGATGCGCTTTTCATCCTGATTCAGACGAGCATCGCCTTCTTCTTCGGGGCGACATTCCTGACCGGTTTGCCGCCGAGCGGCCTGTTTCTGATCCAGACCGCCGCGATGACACTCTTTGCCGGTCTTCTGTTCAGCTGGCTGTTCCGGGGCGGGGTGCGTGAGCTGCACCTGATGCTGTTGAGCGGGATCATCTTCGGCCTCCTGTTCCGGAGCCTGTCGGCCTTCTTCCGCCGGGTGATTGATCCGGACGAGTTTCTCATTCTTCAGGATACCCTGTTCGCGAGTTTCAACAGGGCGAACCCGGAGCTCCTGTCGGTTGCCCTGATCCTTGTCCTGCTGGTCTCCCTGGCCGCTTGGCGGCTGCGGAATGTTTTCGACGTGATGGCGCTCGGGCGCGAGACCGCGATCAATCTTGGCGTGAACCACCGCCGCATGGTGACGGTGACGCTCGCCATGGTCACTATTTTGGTGTCGGTCTCAACGGCGCTTGTCGGCCCGGTAACCTTCTTCGGACTGCTCGTTGCGAACCTCGCCTACATGCTGGTTCCAAGTCACCGCCATATCCTTGTTTTGCCCGGAGCCGCGTTTTTGGCGGTGACCTGTCTGGTCGGCGGGCAGTTGTTCCTGGAGCGGGTCCTGTCCTATGACAGCGCTCTGTCGATCGTGATCGAATTTGCCGGCGGGATCGTGTTCATCGCGATGATCGTCATGAGGGGGACACGATGATCGAAGTCAGCAATGTCACGAAATCCTATGGTGGCGCGGAGGTCGTGCGCGGCGTGACGTCCAGCCTTCCGGCCAGCGGGGTGACCTCGATCATCGGGCCGAACGGTGCCGGGAAATCAACCTTCCTGTCCATGATCAGCCGGCTGCTGCCGATGTCTTCTGGCCAGGTCACGGTCGATGGCATGGATATCCTGACGGCGGATGGCGACGCGATGGCGAAAAAGCTGTCCATCCTGCGCCAGGACAATCATCTGACGGCCCGGCTGACCGTGCGGGACCTGGTGGCTTTCGGGCGTTACCCGCATTCGAAGGGGCGGCCGACCTCGGATGACCTCGCGCATGTCGAACGGTCGATTTTCTATCTCGGTCTTGAGGATCTCACGCACCGTTTTCTCGATGAACTCTCCGGCGGGCAGCGCCAGCGGGCCTTCATTGCCATGGTGCTGTGTCAGGACACGAAATATGTGCTGCTGGACGAGCCGCTGAACAATCTCGACATGAAGCATGCCGTCGCCATGATGCAGCTCTTCCGGCGTGCTGCCGACGAGCTCTCCAAGAGCATCGTTCTGGTGCTGCACGACATCAATTTCGCGTCCTGCTATTCCGATCTGATCATTGCCATGCGGGATGGCCATCTGGTCCGGCAGGGCGCGCCTGCCGAGATTGTGACCACGGCCAATATTCACGAGATTTTTGATCTTGAAGCGCGGGTTGAGAGCGTGGACGGGCGCTCCATCGTTCACTTTTATCTCTGAGTTCCGGAATGCCGAACCCGGGGAGCGCGCGTGACTGAGTGCGGGCCGGACAGGCCGGGTCCGGTTCAGCCTGCACAAAATACGGTGGTTCGTCCCCCATACTGTATGAAATTTTAGATAATCCGATTACACTCTCCGGTGAAATAGTCTCCGGATGCCGGAGACAGGCTTTTTGAAATGAGTATGCATGTCCACCGGCCGTTCGCTTTCGACGCGGCGGGGAGGACGTTCGACGGAGGGTGATCGGGAAAAAGGGCGCCTTGAACGGTTGCGGCCGTCTGAAAGGCGCGAGGTTCCGAAGTCGTCGAGCGATGCCGTCCACGCAACCCAAAAGCCAGGCCAATCGCCGGTTCTGGCGGCTGTGGATTTGGGCACGAACAATTGCCGTTTGCTGATCGCGGTCCCGTACGGCTCCGGCTTTCGTGTCGTCGACGCCTTTTCCCGCATCGTCCGGCTTGGACAAGGTCTTCAGAAAAGTCAGGAACTTTCGGAAGATGCCATGGAGCGGACGCTTCAGGCACTGAAAGTCTGTGCCCGCAAGATGGCGAAACGGAACGTCACGCTCTCCCGCATTGTGGCGACGGAAGCCTGCCGCAGGGCCCGTAATTGCGACGCCTTTCTGGAGCGGGTATCCGTCGAGACGGATCTTGAGATCGAGATCATTTCGACGGATGAGGAGGCTTCGCTGGCGTTGGCCGGCTGTCTGCCCTTGCTCAATCCGGAGATCCCCAATGCGCTGGTCTTCGATATTGGCGGCGGCAGTACCGAGCTGGTCTGGCACCGTGCGCGGAACCATGACACCCACCGCAATGGAAATGGCGCACTCGACTCGATTTCCCTGCCGTTTGGCGTTGTCACCCTGTCGGAGCGTTATGGCGGAGACCGGTTTGACCCCGCCACCTATCGCAAGATGGTCGAGGAATCCCGTGCCGCGCTGGATGATTTCGAAACCCGCTTCGGTATCGGTGCCGCGATCCGGGATGGTCTGGTGCAGATGGTCGGAACCTCGGGGACGGTGACGACGCTTGCAGGATTGCACATGAAGCTGCGCCGCTATGAGCGGAACCGGGTCGATGGCACCTATCTTGATTTCTCGGAGATGGAAGGGATTGCCGAGCATCTGGCCTCGGTCGGTTACCGGGAACGGGCCGCGATGCCATGCATCGGCTCGGAGCGGGCTGATCTCGTCGTGGCCGGATGCGCGATCCTGCAGGGCATCTGCGAGCGCTGGCCCGTGGGGCGGCTGCGGGTCGCAGACAGGGGATTGCGCGAAGGTATTCTGGTCGATCTTCTTCAGCGTGTTTTGCCTGCGGAATAGGCGGGATGGGTTGACGGGACAACCGCTTCCGGCGCACTTAAGCGGCCATGACAACCAATCGCGGCGGACGGCGCGGCGGGCGAGGCTCTGGGTCACGGATGACCAGCGTCGAGCTCAAGAATGCGCGCCGGCATAAACCATCATCTCAACGCTGGCTGCGCCGGCAACTTAACGACCCTTATGTGGTTGAGGCGCAGAAGCTTGGCTATCGCTCCCGCGCGGCTTTCAAGTTGCAGCAGCTCGACGAAAAGTTCCGTTTCCTGAAGTCGGGCCAGAAAGTCGTCGATCTCGGCGCGGCGCCGGGTGGATGGACCCAGATCGCGGTTGATATCGTCGGGGCCGGGAAGGGTAAGGGTACCGTCATCGGCATTGATCTGCTGGAGATGGAGCCTGTGCCGGGCGCGGACCTGTTCCAGGGCGACTTCATGACCGATGAAGGTCTGGCGGCCCTGCGGCAGCGGATGCCGGAGCAGGTCGATGTCGTGCTGAGCGATATGGCCGCTTCCACCACGGGGCATGCGCCGACGGACCATCTGCGCACCGCCGCGCTCTGCGAAGCGGCGTTCGAGTTTGCACTTGAGGTGCTGGCCGAGGGCGGTAGTTTTGTCGCCAAGGTCTTCAAGGGCGGCAGCGAACAGGAAATGCTGCGGCGAATGAAGCTGGCCTTCCGGGTTGTCAGGCACGCGAAACCGGCGGCCAGCAGGCCTGAATCACCGGAAGCCTATGTGGTTTGCACCGGTTTCAGGGGGCTGGCCGAGGATAGCCGGGATGAGGCCGATGACGCAGGATCTGACACTTAAGGTCGAGGAAGGCCTGACCGACGGCCTCGATGAAATCGACGGGCGGCTGGTTGCCTTCAATCGGGAGCGGTCAGACTGGAACAGCCGGTATTTCACGGTGGAGCTTCGGGACGCGGCCGGAGCGATCAGGGGTGGTGCCGGTGCGCGGAACAATCTTGGTGTCATAGAAGTTTCCGTGCTCTGGCTCGACGAGGATTTGCGCGGCACTGGCTGGGGCAGGAACATCGTTGAAGCGATCGCGAAGGAAGGCCGCCGTCTCAAGGCATCCAGAATCCTTCTCGATACCTATGATTTTCAGGCTCGGTCCTTTTATGAAGCCCTGGGGTTTCATGTGTTCGGGACACTGGACTATCCGACGGGTAACAGCCGTTACTATTTGGTCCGGGACCTGTAAGGCGCCTCTTGAGTGATGCGCCGTTCGCTCCATCTCCTTCACGTCAAACACCTCATTACGGAAATCATCACATGAGCAATTCGAAGATCCTCGTTTTCTCCGGCAGCGCGCGTGCGGAATCCCTGAACAAGAAACTGGCGGCGGCTGGTGCCGCTGCCGTGCGCAGGGCGGGGGGCGAGGCTACCCTGATCGATCTCAACGATTATCCGGCGCCGATCTATCATGGTGACGACGAAGACGCTCACGGTGTTCCCGAGAACATTCTTGCCCTCAAGAAGCTGATTTCCGAGCATGACGGATTGATGATCGCGACACCGGAATATAACGGCTTCGTGCCACCGCTTCTGGTCAATACCTTCAGCTGGGTTTCCCGTCCGAAAAAGGATGGCGGGGCGGACAATGTCCTGATGTCCAAACATGTCGCGGTGATGGCGGCGTCCCCGGGCCGACTCGGTGGCGTGCGCGTTGTACCGCGGCTGCGGGATTGCCTGTGCGAACTCGGCTGCGTCCCGGTTCAGGGTTTCGTGACAGTGCCGGGCGCGGGCAGTGCTTTTGCGGCTGACGGAAATCTGGCGGATGAAGCCGGCCAAAAAGGGCTGGATGCGCTTGCTTCCCGGCTCGTTCAGGCTGCCGGATAGGGCGTTGCGGGCTACCTTGCATGGCAGCTTTGCTAAAACGTAACGGAAGCGCCGGCACTTCGTGCTTGGCAGGTGGCAGGGCTGGTGTTATAGCGCCGTGCCACCGCAGCAAACGGAGGCACCATGGATATCCGCGAAGCATTGACCTTCGACGACGTCCTTCTTGAACCGGCCCTTTCGTCGGTTCTCCCGGCACAGGTCGATACGTCCACACAACTCACCCGTTCGATCCGTCTCGGGATCCCAGTGATCTCCGCAGCCATGGATACCGTCACCGAAAGCGGCCTTGCCATCGGCATGGCACAGCTCGGCGGCCTCGGCGTCATTCACAAGAATATGGACGCGGCGGCCCAGGCCAATGAAGTCCGGACCGTGAAGAAATTCGAGGCCGGAATGGTGGTGAACCCGGTTACCATCTCGCCGGAACAAAGCCTGGCCGACGCCATGGGTGTGATGAGCCGCTTCAAGATCAGCGGCATTCCCGTGGTGAAGTCCAGGACCGGCAAGCTGGTCGGTATCCTGACCCACCGTGACGTGCGCTTCGCGACGGACATGAGCCAGCCGGTCAAGGATCTGATGACCAAGGAGGTCATCACGGTGCGCGAGGATGTGACGCCGGAACAGGCGCGGGCGCTGCTGCACACGCACCGGATCGAAAAGCTGCTGGTGGTGGATGGCGATCACAAGTGCATCGGCCTGATCACCGTCAAGGACATGGACAAGGCACAAACCCATCCGAATGCCTGCAAGGACGAGCAGGGCCGCCTCCGGGTCGCTGCCGCGACCGGCACGGGCAAGGATGGCATCGCGCGGGCCGAGGCCTTGATCGATGCCGAGGTGGACATCATCGTTGTCGATACGGCGCACGGCCATTCCCAGGGCGTGCTCGCTTCCGTCGAAGAGATCCGTAATCTCAGCAACAAGACCCAGATCATTGCCGGCAACGTCGCCACGCGGGACGGGGCGCAGGCCCTGATCGACGCCGGCGCCGACGCTGTGAAAGTCGGCATCGGTCCGGGCTCGATCTGCACCACGCGCATGGTGGCTGGCGTCGGCGTTCCGCAGCTGACCGCGATCACCGGCGCGCTGGAAGCCTGCCACAAGGCCGGTGTTCCGGTCATCTCCGATGGCGGGATCAAATATTCCGGCGATCTGGCCAAGGCCATCGCGGCCGGTGCCGATTGCGCCATGATCGGCTCGCTCTTTGCCGGGACCGATGAAAGCCCGGGAGAAGTCTATCTTTATCAGGGCCGTTCCTATAAAGCCTACCGCGGCATGGGCTCCCTCGGCGCCATGGCGCGCGGCTCGGCTGACCGGTATTTCCAGGAAGAAGTATCGGACAATCTGAAGCTGGTTCCGGAAGGGATCGAGGGCCAGGTGCCGTATAAGGGGCCTGTTTCCGCTGTTGTCCATCAGCTGATCGGCGGGCTTCGGGCCGCGATGGGCTATACTGGCAACGGAACGGTCAAGGCGATGCAGGAGAACTGCAAGTTCCTGAAAATCAGCAATGCCGGTCTTCGGGAAAGCCACGTCCATGACGTGACCATCACCCGCGAGGCGCCCAACTATCGCCCGAGCATGTAAGCAAGCCCGGCCCAACAGCCGGCTAACGAAAGCAGCATTATGACCCCAGCGGCCCGTCTCCTTGCCGCAATCGAGATCATGGAAGAAGCCGACGCGGATCCGCGTCCGGTCGATCGTGTTCTTGAAGGCTATTTCCGGCAACGGCGTTATGCGGGGTCGAAGGACCGGCATGCGGTCCGCAACCGGGTGTATGGATTGCTCCGGCGCCGGTCGCGGGTCGACTGGCATCTTGGCCGGACCGGAGTCTCCGAACATCCGACTGCGCGCATGCGGGTTCTGGCCGATCTGGTTCTCGTCGACGAATTGACGAGTGCCGCGATCGCGGAGCTGTTTTCCGGTGAAAATCACGCGCCCTATGTGATGGACGAGCTGGAACTGCGGCTGCTGTCGAAGCTGAAGGGGCAGATCCTGAACAGTGCTCCGGACATGCCGGCGGCCGTGCGTCTGGAAACACCCGACTGGGTCTACCGCCGGCTTGAGCCGGTGCTTGGCGACGAGCGGGAAGCCGCGCTTGCCGCCATGGGAACCGAAGCGCCATTCGATCTCAGGATCAACCCGCTGCAAAAGGCGGACAGGGACTCGGTCCGGGAGTCACTCTACAAGCAGGATATCGAATGCACTCCGACACCTTTTTCGCCCTTCGGCCTGCGCTCCGCGGATCGCAAGCCGATTGACGGGCTGAAACTGTTCAAGGAAGGCCTGATCGAGGTGCAGGACGAAGGCGCGCAGATCGCGGCCCTGCTGCTCGGCGCGAAGCCGGGCATGCAGGTGGCGGATTATTGCGCCGGTGCCGGTGGCAAGAGCCTGGTGATCGGCGGGCTGATGGAGAACAAGGGCCGTGTGCTTGCGCTCGACATCTCGGAAGGCCGGCTGGAACGCTGTGGCGTCCGCACCCGCCGCGCCGGTCTGCACAATATCGAACGGCATGTTCTGGCCGAGGGCAGTGACCGACGGGTGAAACGGCTCGCCGGGAAGTTTGACCGGGTGATGGTGGATGCGCCCTGTTCCGGCACGGGAACCTGGCGCCGCAATCCGGATGCCCGCTGGCGCTATAACGAGACGGACCTTGCCGAACTGAACGCGTTGCAGGCCGTGATCCTGCAGCGTGCGGCCCGTCTGGTGAAGCCGGGCGGACGGCTTGCCTATGTGACCTGCTCGCTGTTGCCGGAAGAGAACGAGGCAATTGTTGACGCTTTCCTCGAAGCGCGGGAAGGCGAGTTCCAGGCACTGGATATCGCGACGGTCTGGGCCGCGACGGTCTCCGAGCTTGGCGGCGGCGACTGTCCGGGTGAAGGCACCGCACTGCGGCTCTATCCGCACAAGCACGATACGGACGGTTTCTTCGTGCAGGTCCTGGAGCGCCGTGCGCTGGAAGAAGCAGATACGGAAACGGGCAAGGATACGGCTGAGTAAAGCCCGGATGTTCCCGCTGCGCCGTTTCAGCGTTTAAACGGCGCAGTCTCTCCATTATCATGATCCGGATGCATTCCGTTGAGAGGAAAGCAATGCCGGATCCGAGAGATATCAAGATACGTCCTGTCCAGCCCAAGGACGCGTCCCCGATTGCCAGAGTGCAGGTCGATACCTGGCAGGATGCCTATGTCGGGATCCTGCCGGACCGGGTTTTGCTGGAGTTGCGCGCGGTCCGCTCGGCGGGGCAATGGTCGAATGCCATCGCCAAGAACCGGCATGCCGAGCTGTTCCAGGTCGCCGACTGGAATGGTGAGGTCGTGGGTTTCTGCCAGGGCGGTGCACGCCGGCAGGATATTGTCGCCTTAGGGGACGAAGCCGGCGACATTGCCGAGATCTATGTCCTCTATGTGGATCCGAGCTTTCAGGGACTTGGTGTCGGGACGGCCCTGATGGGACGGGTCGTGCACGGACTGGCCGCTGCCGGTTTTGGCTCTCTCGTCCTGACGGTCCTGAGTGAAAACCGGGGCGGTGTTGCGTTTTACGAGAAGCTGGGCGGTATCGCCGATGCTCCCGTCGAATGCAGTGTGATGGGGGCGAAGACCGAAGAGACGGTCTATCGCTGGCCGGATATACGCGTCCTTCAGGAACGGCTCGCGAGTGCGGAAGGGTAGCCGCACCTGTTATTGATAAGATGGGCCGGTCAGGAATCGGCTTAATCCCTTCCGCTGACAGGGCGTGAATTTCAAGCCGGAGACCGCGCCCCTTCAGGCTGGCCGCTGCCGTGCCAAGCAGCCTTGCCGCAATGCAACAGTTCGGGTAGTTTCCTGCGCTTCATTCCCGCCCAGCCAAATGGTGCCCGATGACCGATCGTATTCTCATTCTCGATTTCGGCAGTCAGGTCACACAGCTGATCGCGCGCCGTGTCCGCGAAGCTGGTGTCTATTGCGAAATCATGCCCTTCAACACACCGGTCGAGAAGATCGAGGCGTTCGGGGCCAAGGCCTATATCCTCTCGGGCGGACCGGCCTCCGTGGTCGCCGAGGAAACGCCAAGGGCGCCGCAGCTCGTTTTCGACTCGGGCCTTCCGGTTCTGGGCATTTGCTACGGCCAGCAGACCATGTGCCACCAGCTTGGCGGGCGTGTCGAGACCTCCGACCATCGCGAGTTCGGACGCGCCTTTGTCGACGTGAAGGACAATTGCATCCTGTTCGACGGGGTATGGGAGATCGGCGCCAGCGAGCAGGTCTGGATGAGCCATGGCGACCGGGTGATCGCGCTGCCGGAAGGCTTCCGGGTTGTCGCTTCCAGCGAGGGTGCTCCCTTCGCTGTCGTGGCCGATGATGAGCGCCGCTACTACGCCACCATGTTCCATCCGGAAGTGGTGCATACGCCGCACGGCGCCGCACTGCTCTCCAACTTCGTGCACAAGGTGGCGGGCTGCGCCGGCGACTGGACCATGGCGTCGTTCAAGGACCAGGCGATCCAGCAGATCCGCGATCAGGTCGGCGACGGCAAGGTCATCTGCGGCCTGTCCGGCGGGGTCGACAGCTCCGTCGCCGCCGTGCTGATCCACGAGGCCATCGGCGATCAGCTCACCTGCGTCTTTGTCGACCACGGCATGCTGCGCCAGGGTGAAGCGGAAGAGGTCGTGCGGCTGTTTGGCGACAATTACAACATCCCGCTGATCCACAAGGATGCGAGCGATCTGTTCCTCGGCGCGCTGGCTGGCGAGACCGATCCGGAGAAGAAGCGCAAGACCATCGGCTCGCTTTTCATCGACGTATTCCAGGAAGAGGCGAACAAGATCGAGGGCGCCGCGTTCCTGGCCCAGGGTACGCTGTATCCTGATGTGATTGAGAGCGTTTCCTTCATCGGCGGCCCGAGCGTCACCATCAAGAGCCATCACAATGTCGGCGGCCTGCCGGAACGGATGAACCTGAAGCTGGTCGAGCCGCTGCGCGAGCTGTTCAAGGACGAGGTCCGCGATCTCGGCCGCGAACTCGGCCTGCCGGAAACCCTGGTCGGCCGCCACCCGTTCCCCGGCCCGGGCCTCGCCATCCGCATTCCGGGCAGCGACATTACCCGCGAGAAGCTCGATATCCTGCGCAAGGCTGACGCGGTCTATCTGGAAGAGATCCGCAATGCCGGCCTTTACGACGCCATCTGGCAGGCCTTCGCCGTGCTGCTCCCGGTCCGCACCGTCGGCGTCATGGGCGATGGCCGGACCTACGACTTCGCCTGCGCCCTCCGCGCCGTCACCTCGACCGACGGCATGACGGCGGACTACTACCATTTCGACCACGACTTCCTCAGCCGGGTCTCCACCCGCATCATCAATGAGTGCAAAGGCATCAACCGGGTGACCTACGACATCACCTCGAAGCCTCCGGGGACGATCGAGTGGGAATGAGGTTCTAACGGCTTAGGTTATATGGGCATTTGTCAGGCGCGGTTGCGCCTGACTGGAGCACTAATGACTGAATGAGGCTTCACCGGGCTTCCTGAACAGGCACGCAAATAGCTTGTCTCTGAGATCGCCGCGCGGTTTCCTTATTATTTTTATGTCGCTTAAGACGTGAGGCAGATTTTGTCAGTGAAGAAAAACTGCTTTGACGAAATCAGACTTACCTTAGCCATTATCGTTTTCTTCAGTCATGCGCAGGAAATATCCGGCGCGTTCATGTGGCCTGATATTTTCGATTTTAATTTCGCAATAAAAGGCTTCTTCGCAATAAGCGGGTATCTGGTCACGAAAAGCTATTTTTCCAGCGCGTCCGTTTATGACTTTTTTGAAAAAAGAGTAAGGCGGATTTATCCGGCATATAGTGCCGTGATTGGATATGGGTTCCTGATCGGTCTTGCCATTACGTCCCTGAGTTTCGGGGAGTTTTTCACGTCCTCCTCCACCTACAAATATCTGTTCTTCAATTTGATCTTCCTGAATTTTTTGCAGCCGACCATTCCCGGAGTTTTCGAGGGGTGGACTATCAGTGCGGTCAATGGGGCTCTCTGGACGATCAAGATAGAGATCATGCTCTACCTGCTGATTCCCCTGATCGTCTTTCTCTATCGAAAGATCGGAATGTTCACTGGGTTCTGCCTGATGTTCGCGGGCGGGGTGTTGTGGTTTACCTGTTTCACTTATGGCTTCGACCATCCGATGGGGGTGGTTCTGGCGCGGCAGTTTCCCGGGCAGCTTCCGTACTTTGTGATGGGGAGCTTTCTTGCCGCGAAGGAGTTCCGGCCCGGGGTTCGGTATGCGTTGTTTCTGGTGAGCGCGGTTTATCTGCTGCTCGATGTGCCGCCGGGGATTTCCGATTATGCGAACATGGTTATGTATCCGCTGTTCGTCATAGGCCTGTCGCAAATCGGCGTGCTGAGTGTCGGGGTTGGCAGGATCGGGGATTTATCCTACGGGGTGTACCTGTTCCATTTTCCGACATTGCAGCTTCTAAAGTATTTCGGACTGTTTGAGCTGTATCCGTACGGCACCCTGATCGCAGGTGCTTTCATCACGCTTGGTCTGGCATATGTGTCCTGGATTTTCGTCGAGAGAAAATTCCTGAGGCGCTCCTCGCACTATGTGCATGAAAGCCATTCACGGACATAAGGATCCGCGCCGGGTCATGCGGTTTCGTTGTCGCCGAGCGCATGGCGTGCACGGCGCCGGAAGCCTGCCGGTGTCTCGCCGGTACGTACCGTGAAGAAGCGGGAAAAGTACGACGGTGAGGAGAAATCCAGTGCATAGGCGATTTCGGCGACCGGGTGATCGCTGAAGACCAGCCGGCGTTTGGCTTCCAGAAGGATCCTGTCCTGAATGATTTCGCCCGCGGTGCATCCGGTCACGGCTTTCACGGTGCGGGAGAGATGCGTCGGGGTGACGGACATCATGGCGGCGTATGCGGTAACCGATCTGGCGGCGGGCATGTGCTGATCGAGTAATTCCTGAAAGCACTGCACCAGACGGCTGCCCCGGCTGGCTCCGGTGGGCTCGGTGTCCGGAGCGTCTGAAAGTCCCCGGTAGAGGCCGAGTAAAAGCAACTGGAACAGAGCTTCCAGAGCCAGGCCGCGATCCATGCCGTGGCGCTGGTGTTCCTCTTCGATCCTGCGCACCAGACGCTGCATTTCGGCCAGGAGGGGCGCGTGTTCTTCTCCCAGTAAGACCTGCGGTTTCTGGACTTTTTCCCGCAGCCATGGCCGCCCTTCCGTCAGCCGGGCGACGTCGGTGCCCGGTATCGTAATCACCCATCCCAGCATTTCCGGCTCGTAATCGAAGCCGTGACGGCACAGAGCCGGGGCCCAGACCAGCGCGGGGCTGGGCAGTGAGGCGTGACGGTCATCGATCTGCCCCGTGACATGTCCCCTGCCAAACAGGAAGAGTTGAGATAGTCCCTCGTGATAATGCGGGGCGACGCTCCAGTTGTGGATATGGCGGCGCTCGGCGATCCTCTCGCAATTCAGCAGGCCGACATGAGCGGACGCGGAGCCCAGGACATATTGGTGCCGGTCGAGAGGGGCATCATTCATGGCGCGCCTGAAATATTGAGATAGTGCAATTTATTGTCACGAGAGTGGCTTGATCCTGTCCGGGGTGAGCCTGATTCTCGAAGAAATTTATCTCGGCGAAGAATCCGGTGAAATTGAATAATGAAAATAGAGAGGGGAGGATGTGATGCATATTGGCATTGCGGGAGCAGGGATTGGCGGTTTGACCGCCGCCCTTTGTCTGCACGAACGGGGCTTCTCTGTCCGTGTCTATGAGGCGGTTGACGCGATAAGTCCCCTGGGCGTCGGCATCAATGTCATGCCGCACGCCTCGGCAATCTTGCGGGATTTGGGGCTGGCGGAGGTGCTGGATGCAACCGCCATTCAAACCCGCTGCATCGAATACCGGACCAGATACGGCCATCTGATCCAGTCAGACCCGCGCAACATGGCGGCGGGTTTTGCCGCCCCGCAATATTCTGTCCATCGGGGCGAGCTGCAATTCCTGCTGCTGGATGCGGTGAAAGAGCGCCTGGGCGGCAATGCCGTGATCACCGGAAAGAAGGTGTCTGGCTTCTCGCAGGATGAGGCGGTGGTGACGGTGCATTTCGCGGATGGTGACAGCGCCGAATGCGATCTGCTGATCGGGGCCGATGGTCTGCATTCGGCGATCCGGGCACAGATACATCCGGATGAAGGGCCGCTGCATTACGAGGGAACGATGATGTGGCGCGGGGCGGTGGACACGGACATGATCGGCGATGGCCGGACGATGATGATCGCCGGGGATCATAACGTGAAGTTCGTCTCCTATCCGATCAGCGAGCAGGCCCGGCGGCAGGGGAAATCCCTCACCAATTGGGTGGCGGAGTTGCGCCGCGACCAGCCACGCCATGTTCAGGATGCGGACTGGACCCGGCAGGGAACACGGGAATTCATCGAGGCATTCAGGGAATTTGCGCTGGCGGACATGAATGTCGCCGCCGTCATGGAGGCGACGGAACAGGTAACCGAGTTTCCGATGGTCGACCGTGATCCGGTCGGTTTCTGGACTGTTGGGCGGGTTTCCTTGCTGGGCGATGCAGCGCATCCGATGTATCCGATCGGCGCCAATGGCGCCTCCCAGGCGATAATCGACGCGCGTACTCTCGCGGATATAGTGGCTCAACAACCTGGCCCGGACGGTCTGCTCGTCTATGAGGAACTGCGGTGCCCCGTAACCTCGAAACTGGTTCTGACCAACCGCCGCTCGGGCCCCGAAAGAGTGCTGGATATTGCCGCCGCACGGGTAACGGGTCCTGATGACAGGATCGAGGATCTGATTTCGGCGGAAGAGCTGGAAGAGGTGGCCGCCGGGTATCGCGCGATCGCAGGCTTTCGCAAGACGGCGCCGTGAGACGGGAGGAAGAGGGTATGACCGGCTATTTTACCGAACAGGCTTCCGCCGAGGCGGTGAATGATCGCATGGGCGAGGATATCAATCCCAGGCTCGCCGAGGTCATGGGGTGTCTGGTGAAGCATCTGCACGCTTTCGCAAAGGAAGTGGATCTCACGCAGGAAGAATGGGAGTTCGGCATCGATTTCCTGACCCGGACGGGCCAGCTCTGCTCCGGTGAACGGCAGGAATTCATCCTGCTGTCCGACACGCTCGGATTTTCCATGCTCGTTGATGCGATTAACAACCGCCGTCCGGCCGGGGCGACGGAGAGTACGGTCTTCGGGCCGTTCCATGTGGATGGCGCACCGGTCCGGCAGATGGGGGAGAGCATCTGTCTTGATGGTAAAGGGGAGCAATGCCTGTTCGAGGGGCGCGTTCTCGATCTTGAGGGGCGGCCGATTGCGGGCGCGAAACTCGATGTCTGGTCGGACAATGCGGATGGTTTCTACGATGTGCAGCAGCCGGAGCAGCAACCCCAATGGAACAACAGAGGGATTTTCATCACCGGTGAGGACGGCGCCTACAGCTTCGTCGGTATAAAGCCTGTCTCCTACCCGATTCCGGATGATGGTCCCGTCGGAAAAATGCTCGATGCGCTGGGACGGCATCCTTTCCGGCCCGCGCACATGCATTTCCTGGTGACGGCACCGGGATACCGCAAGCTGGTGACCCACACATTCGTCGACGGGGATTCCTATCTGTCGTCCGATGCGGTGTTCGGCGTGAAGCAGAGCCTTTTGGCGTCTTTCGAACGGATGGATGGAGGGGTTGCCTGGCGGTCCCGCTTTGACTTCGTTCTTGCGCCATCCGGAGAGTGAATTCGACCGTCCTGCCGGAGCCCGCGCTATGCTGGCGGAATAACGTCAGCATGTGATGGATCCGGGAGTGTTTTCGTGACGGACGGCATACTTACTCTGACCATGAACCCCGCGGTTGATGTATCGGCCGTGACCGACACTGTGGTGCCGACCGATAAGCTCCGTTGCCGCGATGCCAGCCGCAGTCCCGGTGGCGGCGGAATCAATGTCGCCCGTGTCGTTGACCGTTTAGGCGGCGCCTGCCGGGCAGTCTATCCGGCCGGGGGCGCGATCGGACAGCAGCTCCGGGAATTACTGCGGGCGCAGTCTGTCGAGACGATCGCCATCGACGTTGCCACCGAAACGCGGGAGAGCTTTTCCGTGACGGAGGCGCGCAGCGGCGGGCAATATCGCTTCGTTCTCCCGGGCGAGGCACTCACACAAGCGGAGTGGCGGGCCTGTGTCGATGCGGTCGTGGCTCATGTCAAACCGCAGCATTACGTCGTCGCGAGTGGCAGCCTGCCGCTGGGCGTACCGGATGATTTTTACGCAATCCTCTCTGAAAGCCTCGCCGGCCGTGGCGTCCGGCTTGCGGTCGATAGTTCGGGCCCCGCGTTGGAAGAGGCACTCCGCCATGGCATCTATCTGGCCAAACCCAACCTGCAGGAATTGCGCTATCTGACCGGCGCACCGCTGGAACGGCGTCCGGACTGGGAGGAGGCCGCGACCGAGTTGGTCCGGTCGGGCGGAGCCGAGATCGCTCTGCTGACCCTGGGAGAGGCGGGCGCGTTCCTGGCATCCCGCGACCTTCGCATGCGCGCGGATGCGGTGCCGGTGAAAGCCGCCAGCGCCGTGGGCGCCGGGGACAGCTTCCTGGCCGCGATGATCTGGCGGCTGGCATCGGGCGACGCGCCGGAAGTGGCGTTCAGATATGCCGTCGCGGCCGGCTCGGCCGCGCTGCTGACGCCGGGCACGGATCTTTGCCACAGAGCGGATGTGGAGCGGCTGCTCGGCGGTGTTCGGACGGAACGGCTGGAGATCGGGTAACCAGCCGCCTGTACGATCCGATTGGTCGCATAATGCCGATCAAATATACATGAGCCACAAGCGATTGCGTTGGCACTTGAGGAGCCGCGGCGGTTATACGAGGGGACTTCCTTCGCTGCTTGTCCGGTATCTTCCTGATTCCGGCATTTTTCCTAACCAACGTAAATTCCGTGTGCTTCCTCTCGAGCAGCCCGGACATTGAGTGCATGATGGTCACAAGCCCTGCCAACCCCTCCAGCGATGCCGAGCATCCGCATATAGGCATCGCTTTCGGCATGCTGGCGGCCGTCATTTGGGGCGGCTTTCTTGTGGTGTCGAGGCATGGGGTCGTGCTTGGCCTGGAAGCGGTGGACATCGCTTTTCTCCGCTATGTATCGGCAGCGCTGGTGATGTTGCCGATCTTGCTGCGCCAGCCGGGGCGGGGGGAGTTGATAGGGCTTGGCTGGTTCAAGCCGTTGATGCTTGCCATGCTTGCGGGGCCACTCTTTCTGATCGTTGGTGCCAGCGGGTTTTATTTCGCGCCGGCGGCACATGCGGCGGTTATCCAGCCGGGCGGCATGACGGTGACCAGTGTCTGCTTTGCCGCGATTCTGTTCGGTGAACGGCTGACCCCGGCCAAGCTGGCTGGCCTCGCGCTGCTCGTCATCGGCTTGGCGGCAATTGCCGGGCCTGGTCTGTTCTCGGGACAGTCAGAAGCATGGAAGGGCGATATCCTGTTCGCCACCGCAGGCACGATGTTTGCCGGGTTTACGATCCTGGTGCGGCGCTGGCGGATCAGCGCCTGGACCTCGACCGCCATTGTCGCCGTTCTCTCCGGTTTTCTTTTCGGGCCGCTTTATCTTTTGATCTGGGGGCCGGAACGCCTGCTGGAAACACCGCTCACGGCAATCATCGAGCAAATCGTCGTGCAGGGAATTCTGTCTGCCGTGGTTGCTCTTTTTGCCTTTGCCCGTGCGGTCCATCATCTCGGACCTGGCCGGGCGTCGTTCTTTCCGGCAATGGCGCCCTCCATGGCAATCCTGATCGCCATACCGGTGCTCGGTGAATTGCCGAGTGCTCTGCAATGGGCCGGGCTCGGGTTCGCCACGCTGGGCCTGGTTATCGCGCTGCGCCGTCCGGCACGGCTTGCCCCCGGGGTTTGATTTTCGGACTTCTTGTCCGTCCGCGCTCTCGTCAGGTGAAGCGGGTTGCCCCGCCTTCCGCAGTGCGCCGTGGTTTGGCGCGCGGCGACAGATTGCCAAACGCGCCCGGTTCGATTAAAAAACACTCTGCATCAAGAGTTGAGCCGACGCTCAACGCCAACCTGCTCCCCGAGCAAGGTGGCGCTCCGCTTCTGGAAGATGTGGCCGAACCGGCAACTAAACGGGTCTCGCCATAACGTCTGCTCTACTCTGCTCGATGCGTTGAAATAGCAGGGGACGTTTAAATGCCGATCAAGATTCCGAACGATCTTCCAGCCTTCGCCGCGCTTGAAGCCGAGGGCGTTATGGTCATGCGCGAGGCGGACGCCATCCGCCAGGACGTGCGGCCTCTCAAGATCGGTTTGTTGAATCTGATGCCGGACAAGATCCGGACCGAGACCCAGATCGCCCGTCTGCTTGGCGCCAGTCCGCTGCAGGTGGAGCTGACCCTGATCAAAATGACGGATCATGTCTCCCGCAACACCTCGCAGGAACACATGATTTCCTTCTACCAGCCCTGGAGCGAGGTCAGCGCGGAGAAGTTTGACGGGCTCGTCGTCACCGGCGCGCCTGTAGAGCAGATGGATTTCGCCGAGGTGTCCTACTGGGACGAGCTGTGCCGTATCTTCGACTGGACCAGGACTCATGTGCATTCCAGCTTCATGATCTGCTGGGGCGCGCAGGCGGCGATCAATTATTTCCACGGCGTGCCGAAATATCTGCTGCCGAAGAAGGCATTCGGGGTCTACCGGCATCGCAATCTCGCACCGGCATCGCCATTTCTGCGCGGCTTTTCCGACGATTTCTCGGTCCCGGTTTCCCGCTGGACGGAGGTGCGCGGGGCGGATCTTCCTGAAGGCGCCGGGCTGACGGTACTGATGGACTCGCCGGAAATGGGGCCGAGCCTGATCGAAGACCGAACCCATAACGGGCTCTATATGTTCAATCACCTGGAATATGATTCGGACACGCTCGGTGAGGAATATTTCCGCGATCTCGAGCGTGGAGAGAGGCCTGCGGTGCCGCACGACTATTTCCCGGAGAACAATCCGGAGCGGCGTCCGCTCAATCGCTGGCGCAGCCATGCGCATCTGCTTTTCGCGAACTGGATCAACGAGATCTATCAGACGACGCCGTTCGACCTGTCACTGATCGGAGCGGAGAGCGATCCGGAATCGACGGGGTAATGCTGCCGGATGCGCCATGCGGGAAGGCCCCGGTTTCAGATGGAGACCGGGGGAGGGAAGGGAAAGAAAATAAATATCGATGTTAAAAATTTTTTTCGCTTGTAGTGATGGGTTTCGTTAGTGGAACTGAATTTGGACTTGATTATAAAAAAGATCCAGTTGGCTAAGTATTGTACTCTCCATTGATCTGTATTTACTGACTGTTTCCAGGGCGTTAATTTGAGGTTTTTCCTGGTATGTGCTAGACACACCTCAGATGTCGTGCGGCGTTCGTCGCAATATTCTTTAGATGTGATCTGACCATAGGTGGTTTCTCTATTTGAGACCGCTTGGTTTGCTGTGTCTGACGCGTCGCGACATACCGAAAAAAACAGGAGATTTTGATGCAGAAGCTGACGATGACGGCTGCCGCCGCAGTGGTCGGGTGCTTTATGGCGTTTGCACCCCAGAGCGATGCCAGGGCAGCCGAGCAGTGTGGTGAAGTGTCGATCGCTCAGATGAACTGGGCCGCGGCCGAGGTGACGACCAATGTCGCCAAGTTCCTGCTTGAGCAGGGCTATGGCTGTGAGGTCGCGCTGGTGAAGTCCGACACGATTCCCGCCATTACCTCCGTCGCCGAAAATGGTGAGCCGGATGTGGTCACGAATCTGTGGCTGAACTCCGCAGGCGACGCCTACAAGAAACTTGAGGCCGGCGGCACCATGAAGCGTGTTGCCAAGGTGCTTGAGCCGGGCGGCGTCGAAGGCTGGTGGATCCCGACCTATCTTGCAGAAGAACATCCGGAACTGAAGACCATCGAAGGCGTGATGGCGCATCCGGAATGGGTCGGCAACCGCTTCAACAATTGCCCGGACGGCTGGGGCTGTCGCGTCGTGAGCGACAATCTCGTCCGCGCGCTGAAGCTTGAGGATTCCGGCATAAAGGTCTTCAACCACGGCTCAGGCGAGACGCTTGCCTCCTCCATGGGAGCGGCGGTCACCGACAAGGAGCCCTGGTTCGGCTATTACTGGGGCCCCACCGTGCCGATGGGTAAATACGACATGACCCGTGTTTCCCTCGGTAAGTATGACGAAGCTGCTTTCCCGAAGCTGCAGAACAAGGACACCGCGAACCCGCAGGTTTCCGACTTCCCGGCCGCGCCGATCCTGACCTCCGTGACCACGAAGTTCGCTGAAGAGAATCCGGACGTGACCGCGTTCTTCTCGAAGATGACCTTCAAGACCCAGACCATGAGCGCTTTGCTCGCCTGGCAGGACGAGAACAATGCGTCCGCCGAAGAGACGGCTGTTCATTATCTGACCGCCTACAAGGACGAATGGTCGGGCTGGATCAACGACGGCGCGCGCAAAAAGCTCGTCAAGCTGTTGAACTGATTTTCGCACCGCGTACAGACTTTGCAGGACGGAGCCGGTTTCCGGCTCCGTCTTTTTCCGTATAAGAGGCGGGCCGTTCTGGTCCGGATGACAGATGGCTACCTATGACGGCGTGTTCGACACGCTTGGCCTCAGAGACTGGTGCGACGCCGGAGCCAAGGATGGACCGATGTCCATGGCGGATCTGTTGGCGCAGACCAGTGGCGGCTCCGATACGGCCGCGTCCCTTTGGGACCTTCCCTTTCCCTCGCTCGACGCCCTGCATGATGCCTGCGGAGCGATCCCGCAGTCCCGGGATCTGACGCAGGGGCTGGAGCAGGGTTTTCTCTTCATCCGTGACGGGCTCCGGCTCGTTGTCGATCCTTTGACCCAACCACTCAGCTGGCTGCTTGAGGACGCGCTCTGGGCGATGACCTCGACGCCCTGGTGGATCATGATCCCGTTGCTGCTGGCGGTGACCTGGATGGTCTCCCGCTCAGGCAAACTGGTCGGGTTTATCGCCGCGATGATCGGGCTTCTGGCCTTCATCAATCATTATGACGCGGCAATGGAGACGCTGGCGATCATCTTCGTCTGTGCTTTCATCTGCGTGCTCTTCGGTGTTCCCATCGGCATCGCCATGTCACGCTCGGACCGGATGCAGAAGAGTGCGATCCCGGTCCTGGATATGCTGCAGACCCTGCCGCCTTTCGTCTATCTGATCCCGCTGATTTTCCTCTTCTCGGTGACCGAGCCGAAGCTCTACGGCATCGCGATCATCCTTTATGCGATCGTGCCCGTCGTGCGTCTGACTGATCTCGGCATCCGGCTGGTGGACAAGGATGTGATCGAGGCGGCGGACGCCTTCGGCATGACCGAGCGGCAAAAGCTCTTCGGGGTGCAGATCCCGCTGGCGCTGCCGAACATCATGGCTGGTGTGAACCAGACCATCATGATGAGCCTCGCCATGGTCGTGATCGCTTCGCTGGTCTCCGCGCCGGGGCTCGGCGTTCTGGTGCTGCGGGGTATCCGCAACCTGGAACTCGGCGTCGGTCTTGTTGCCGGTTTCGGGATTGTTGTGCTCGCCATCGCGCTTGACCGGGTGACGAAAGCCTCGCTCGCCCGCATTGATTCAAGCCAGGCTTCGCGCTGAGGAGACGGACATGAATAACAACGTGAAAATCTCGATCCGCAATCTCTACAAGATCTTCGGTGCGGATCCTGACATGGCGCTGGCCGAGGTGAAGGCGGGGATGACCAAGCCGGACCTGCTGGAAAAACACGAGCACGTGCTGGGCCTCAACGACATCAATGTCGATATGCGCGAAGGTGAGATCACCGTGATCATGGGGCTTTCGGGCTCCGGCAAATCGACCCTCATCCGGCACCTCAACCGGCTGATCGAGCCGACGGCGGGGGAGGTGCTTGTCGATGGTGAGGACATTCTCGGCTGGAACGAGGCCCGGCTGCGGCAATTGCGCCGCAAGGGCATGTCCATGGTGTTCCAGAAGTTTGCCCTGCTGCCGCATCGTACGGTGCTGGAAAATGCCGGCACGGCGCTGGCGACCCAGGGCGAGAAGAGGGAAGAATACGAGGCAGAAGCCAACAAGTGGCTCGACCGGGTCGGACTCTTTGGCTATGGCGGTCAGTATCCGCACCAGCTTTCGGGCGGGATGCAGCAACGGGTCGGGATCGCCCGGGCACTGACCTCTAATTCCGACATCATGCTGATGGACGAGGCGTTTTCGGCCCTTGATCCGCTGATCCGCACGGACATGCAGGGCCTGCTACTGGAGCTGCAAGAGGAATTGCACAAGACCATCGTCTTCATCACCCACGATCTGGACGAGGCGCTGAAGCTGGCGGACCATCTGGTGATCCTCAATGACGGCGCCATTGTGCAGCAGGGCGAGCCGCAGCACATCCTGCTGAACCCGGCGGATCCCTATATCGAGGAATTTGTCTCCGATATCAATCGGGCACGCGTGCTGCGCGTCCGCTCGGTGATGCGGGAGGGAGACGTTGCGGGCGATATCGCCGGAGAAGTGCTCCATAACGACAATCTCGAAAGCGTTATAGCGGCCGCCGAGGGCGCGATCGACAAGCGGTTCCGCGTCATGCGCGCGGGGAAGGCGGTAGGCGTGATCGAGATGCCGGATATCATGCGCGCGCTCGTCCCCCGGAGGGCCAGGCTCGACGCGGCCTGATCCCGGAACAGATACGGGACTGATACTGTGGAGCCCCATGCTGCAGGCGAGATGAAATCGCCTCTGTGGCATGGGGCTTTTCCGCGCTAGAACGATCTCATCAAGAAGATCGACCGGGTCATGGCCCGCGCCGACGAAAGCTCAACAGGGATGGGACGTTCGGGAATGACGGAGAATCAGGAATCTGCCCTTGAGGCGACAAAGGTCGCCTTGATCACCGGCGCTGCGCGCGGCATCGGCCTTGCCACCGCGAAGAAGTTTCTCGAAGAGGGCTGGCATGTCGCCATGCTCGACAGGGAACGGGACCTGCTGACGGGCGCCATGGAAGCCCTCGGTCACCGCAACGCCGCAATGCCGGTCTTCGCCGATGTTTCCAAACCGGAAGATGTGAGCCGTGCTGTCGCCGAGGTGGAAGCCGCATTCGGGCGTCTCGATGCGCTGGTCAACAATGCCGGGATTGCGAATTTCAAGCCGGTTCTGGAAACCAGCTTCGAGGAATGGTCCGAGATCATGGCGACCAATCTCAACGGGCCTTTCCTCTGCACCAACGCCGCCGCGCCGGTGATGCTGAAAACCGGTGGCGGCGCGGTGGTGAACATCGCCTCCATTTCCGGTTTCCGGGCCAGCACGCTCCGCGTTGCTTATGGCACCAGCAAGGCCGGGGTTCTGCATCTGACCAAGCAGCAGGCAGCCGAGCTTGGCAATATCGGCATCAGGGTCAACGCGGTGTGCCCGGGGCCGGTGGATACGGCAATGGCGAAGAAGGTACATACGCCGGAAATCCGCGCGGATTACCATGCCGCCATCCCGATGAACCGCTATGGGCTGGAGTCGGAACTGGCCGAAGCGATCTTCTTTCTCTGCAGCGACAAGGCGAGCTATATCAACGGTCAGCATCTTGCCGTCGATGGTGGGTTCGAAGCGACAGGGATCGGCCTTACGACTTTGCGGGATGACGGTTAGGGCTTAACGGTTTTCGGAAAAAAAGCCGCCTGACGCACTGTCCGGGGAGTTTGGTGAGGCTCCGGCACATGCGGTATCCTGGAAAAGGTCGCATGGCCTTATTCTCGGCCATTTCGCGGCGCTATATGCTGCGCTGTTTTTTTGATATTTTCGGCCGGTTCCGCGTGAGGGGCCTTAAGCTGCTGAAGAGTGTGTGGGATATTTACCGTGCCGCAAAAGCGATACAGGAAAGCATTACGGGTTATCGGTGGGGGCATCTTCGCCTGTCTTCTTGCTGCCGGTCTTTACCTTGGCGGCCTCCAGCTCACCGGTAATTTTCACACCGTTATTCCCGGAACGCTTTACCGGTCCGCCCAGCCAAGTGCTGCGGATATATCCGGATACCATCAGGCTTACGGCATCAAGACAGTCGTAAATCTGCGCGGGGAGCATCCCGGAAAAGATTGGTATGAGGCGGAAGTCGCCGAGGCAGGGCGTCTTGGAATCGACCATGTCGATTTTTACATGTCCGCATCACTTGAATTGTCGCAGGCGCAAGCCGAAGAGCTTTTGTCGATTTTCGAGCGGGCACAAAGGCCGTTGCTGATTCATTGCAAGGCCGGTGCCGACCGGAGCGGCCTTGCGGCGGCACTGTATCTGGCTGCTGTTTCCAAGCATGGCGAAGAGGCTGCGGAAGAACAGATATCCTTGCGCTATGGCCATGTTTCCATTCCCTTCGCGGGAGCATTTGCCATGGACGAGACGTTTGAGGTTCTCGAACCCTGGCTCGGGTTTCCGGATTCCTGAGGCCGAGGGAGCCAGGATTATCGGATTTCCTGTGTTTCCTGTTATTTCTGAAGGTCTCACTCCCATCCACCTTCAGATACTCGATGCAAGTGGATCTGGTCTTTTCATCTGACAGGTAATCTCAGGTCACTTTTGAGGTTTTTTTAGACGGCTTGATTTTTGGTCCCTCGTGTTTGGGGACGCCCTGATGTTGCCGGTATTCTTTAAAAATTTGTTGTAAATCAGGTTTTGTCGTCGGCGCTGTTCAGTGGCGGCAAGGAAGGCTGACGGCTTCAGATAAGGTCCCGGCTAAACCCTTGCTTTGTATTTGCATACTGATGTATGGTTTTTTTGGTGTCGGAATACACATCTTAAAATTGCCAGATTATGGCAAGGGCCCCTCGACATTCTCGACGACGAGGCGCCAAAGGATTTCCTGCGGCCGTTGGGATCGGCTCAGGGGCGGCGGACCAGCTCTGTTTGCGGTCCGCCGCATCTTGGCTCCTCTATGGACTCTTGTATGGTCCGGGTCGGCCTGAAATCCCGCTAAACGAAACTTGAGAGCGTATCCGCGCATTCCGCGAGCAGTTCCGCTTTTTCGGCACAAATCTCCGGCTTTTCGAAACGCGCCGCTGGCCCGACGATGCCAAGAGCGGCTTTGGCGATATTGTTTGCCCCCGTGACGGCAACCGCGATGGAGGCGACGCCGGGCTCGTACTCTCCCGTGACATGTGCGAACCCGCGAACACGGATCTCTGCAAGGTCTTTCAGGATTGCGGCCGGGTCTGTTTTGGTTGCGGGCGTAAAGACGGCGGACGGCGCGGCAAGGATGCGGTCGACTTCGGCGGGTTCCTCGAACGCGAGCAGCACGCGGCCAATTGCCGTCGCGGTCAGCGGTAATCTTGAGCCGATATTGAAGCCGGAGGTGATCAGGGCCGGATCGCCGGGGGAATAGGCAACATAGATTGCGTCCACCCCGTCCCTGACGGCGAGCGAGATCGCATCGCCGAGGCGTTTCGAATAGGAGGCCATCACCGGCTGTACGGTGCGGCCGAATTGCCGCTCCTTCAAATAGCCGCTGGCCAGCCGGAGCACGCGCGGGCTTGGCGTGTAGGCACGGTTCGCCTCCAGGAGGTAGCCGAGCTGGACCAGTGTCAGGACCAGTCTGCGCGTGACCGACCGATTGATGCCGGTTACCCGCGAGAGCTCCGGAATCGTCAGTGGGTGTGCTGCGTGCTCGAACGCTTCGAGCACTTCCATGCCCTTCATGAAGGTGAGCGAGATATCCTTGTCGGCGATCATGAAGCTCCCGGGTCTTGACCGCACCATCGGTTTGCGGTGTATTTTTGCACTTGATCAATAATAGACCGAATGTTCGATAATCGGTCAAATCTATATGTCAGCTTCGCCAATCCTTGGCGGGTGCTGACAAGGAGAGACATGTCGTGGGTAGCAAGATCACCGTTCATTTCGTTCGGCCGGAAGGATCTGTTGAAACCGTTGAGGCGGAGACGGGTGAATCCGTCATGCAAGCCGCAGTTTTCAACGATGTTGAAGGGATCGAGGCTGAATGCGGCGGAAGCTGCATGTGCGCGACCTGCCATGTCTATTTCGACGATGCGGTTTCCAGTCTTCTGCCAGAGGCCGAGGAAGAGGAGACGGTGATGCTGGAGGACGCGGCTGCCGAAGTGCGCCCGACCAGCCGTCTGTCCTGTCAGATCAAACTCACGCCTGAAATGGACGGGATCAGGATTCAAATTCCGGATCGTCAGTACTGAGTAGCCGTAGCAAAATACCAGGTCGAAGCGTTTCAACGCGGAGGAATCCCCAGCCATGATGAGCCAGGAAAAGAACGACGAGATCACGCTGGTCGGCGCCGGTCAGCCGGCCGGCCAGTTGCTGCGGCATTACTGGATGCCGGCGGCACTCGCGGTCGAGCTTGACGGCCCGCGTCCGGTCGCTCCGGTCCGGCTGATGGGGGAAGATCTGGTGCTGTTCCGCCGGGAAGACAGCACGCTCGGCCTGATGAGCCGGTTCTGCCCGCATCGCGGGGTTGACCTCTGCTACGGACGGCTTGAGGGCGGCGGTATCCGCTGCTCCTTCCATGGCTGGCACTTCGACCAGAGTGGACAATGCACCGAGCAACCGGCGGAACCCGATGGGTCTCGCATGCATGAGCGGGTCAAGATTTCCAGCTATCCCGCTGTGGAGAAGAACGGTGTGATCTGGGCCTATATGGGGCCGGGCGAACCGCCGGCCTTTCCGGCGCTCGACTGTTTCCGCGCGCCCGATACCCATGTCTTCGCCTTCAAGGGCTTGTGGGAATGCAACTGGTTGCAGGCGCTGGAGATCGGCATCGATCCCGCGCACGCCTCCTTCCTGCACCGTTTCCTGCAGGACGAGGACCCGGCGGACGGCTATGGCAAGCAGTTCCGGGACAAGGCGGCCCAGAGCGACATGCCGATGACCAAGGTGCTGCGTGAGTTCGATAATCCGGAATTGAAGGTCGAGGAGACCGATTACGGGCTGCGGATCATCGCGCTGCGCGATCTTGGCAACGGCCAGCGCCATGTCCGGGTGACCAATCAGGTGTTTCCCTGTGCCATCACCATTCCGATGTCGAACGAGATGACCATCACCCAGTGGCATGTGCCGGTGGATGACACGCATTGCTACTGGTACTCGATGTTCACCAGCTTTGGCGCGCCGGTGGACAAGGAAAAGATGCGCGAGCAGCGCCTGAAGGAGCACCGGCTGCCGGATTATGCGCCGCTCCGGAACAAGTCGAACGAGTATGGCTACGACCCGGAAGAGCAGAAGACGCTGACCTATACGGGCATGGGGCTGGACATCAATGTGCATGACCAGTGGGCGGTGGAATCCATGGGCATGATCCAGGACCGCACCCGGGAGCATCTTGCCTCCTCCGACGCCGCCATCGTGCGCTACCGGCGCATGCTGCGGGCCGCGATCAAGAGCGTGAAGCTGGGCGAGGGGGAGCTGCCGCTGGTGATCGACGAGGCTACGGCGAAAGACATTCAGGGGCCGATCTCAATCGATGCCATCGGGCCGACCGAGGAATGGGAGTCCGTCTGGACCGACCGGGATGCCGGCCGGCGCGCTTCCTGCTCCTGGGACGCGGCACTCTCGTGAGTGAGCTGACTGTGGATCAGGGTGCAATCGACGCCGTACTGGCGCGGGTGGCGGAAGAAGGTCTTGAAGTCGTCCGGATTTCCTTCGCGGACCAGCACGGGATCTTGCGCGGCAAGACGGTGATGGCGGCCGATCTGGAGAGCGCTTTCCGCTCCGGCATTGCCATGACATCAACCCTGCTGCTGAAAGACACCTCGCACCGGACCGTCTTCCCGGTCTGGCAGGAAGATGCGGGGTTCGGTGAAGGGCGCTTGACGGGGGCCGGGGATGTGCTGATGCATCCGGACCCCGCAACCTTCAAGGTGCTGCCATGGTCACCGCATTCCGGCTGGATGCAGGCGGATCTGACGGATGCCGATGGAGTGCCGCTTGAGGTCTGCTCGCGCGGGATTCTGCGTCGTGCGGTGGAGCGGCTGAATGCACAGGGTTACGAGCTGATCACGGGGCTCGAGGTCGAGTTTCATGTTCTGGAAGTAACCGATCCGAAGCTCGGTCATGCAGATACCGGGCAGCCGGAAGCGGTGCCGGAGACCGCTCTGGTCTCTCACGGTTATCAATATCTGACCGAGGACAGGTACGACCAACTGGAAGACGTCTTCGATCTGGTCCGGCGCAATGCGGTGGCGCTCGGTCTGCCGGTGCGGTCCTTTGAGGCCGAATTCGGGCCGAGCCAGTGCGAGGTGACATTCCATCCGGCGCCCGCCATGGAACATGCGGACAACATGATCCTGTTCCGCTCCATGGTGAAGCAGGTCTGCCGCCGTGCCGGGCTACACGCGACCTTCATGTGTCGGCCGAAATTCAAGGATGCGATGGCCAGCGGCTGGCACCTGCATCAGTCTATTGTTGATCTGGAGAGCGGCGAGAACCTGTTTATCCCGGAAGAGGGGCAAGCGCTCTCTGCGTTGTGCGGGAACTGGGTTGCGGGCTTGCTGGAGCATGCAGCCGAAAGCTGCCTGCTCTCGACGCCAACGGTGAACGGTTACAAACGCTACCGGCCCTTCACGCTGGCACCTGACCGGGTGCAGTGGGGGCGGGACAACAAGGGCGCCATGATTCGCGCGCTGGCGAAGCCGGGCGACAAGGCCAGCCGGGTGGAGAATAGGGTCGGCGAGCCGACGGCGAACCCCTATCTCTATATGGCGTCGCAGATCCTTGCTGGCCTCGACGGAATCGAGCGCAGCCTTGCGGCCCCGGCACCGGTCGAACGGCCCTATGACAGCGATGCGGAAAAACTGCCATCAAGCCTGGAGCACGCGATCGGGCTGTTCCGGCAAAGCAGCTTCTTCCGGAAAACGCTCGGCGATGCCTATGTGGATTATTACAGCCACATCAAACAGGCGGAATGGGATCGCTACGCCCAAGCTGTCTCGGAATGGGAAGAGCGGGAATATTTCTCCCTGTTCTAGGCTCTGATCTTCCCCCTGTGCGAAAGATGGGCCGTGGCCTGTCCGCACATTAATTTAGCGCGCGCGCCTCGGATTCATTGACAGTTGGCCTGTCATAAGTACTCTTCACATTAATTAATAAATGAGAATCATTCTTAGTATCACCCGCAGGATGTGAAATGTCATATCGGCCGCGCATGAAATCCTCCGTCAGGAGCATCGTCCCGGTCCATGACGTCAACTATCTGCAGTTCGATCACATGGTCATCGACCATTGGCAGGTTGAAGCAAAATCGGGCGCGACAGGGGAGTATGTTTCCCCCGATCCGCGCTTCGTCGTGTTTTTTGACGGTGCGACAGTGGCACTTGAGCATGGCGGTGCGGAAGCGGGAATCGTCTGTGGCGCTTGTTACATTCCGGCGGGCCTGCCCGTCTGCAGCAAGATCCTCACGGCGGGATATCTTGAACATATCGATATCCATATCGAACAGGCGCAGTTGTGCCGGATCGTCGGCCAGTCCCTGGATATGCAGTCGGCGGCTTTTCTCTCAGCCAGCATAGAGTTGCAGCAACTCTCCGGACTTCTGGCGGATGAATGCCGGAAGCCCCGGCGGCCGTCGGGCTATGGCGAGGCGTTGGCGGCCAGCGTGATCCACGAGATTTTTCATCTGAATACCCAAAGCCGGAGACATGACGCCGCGCCAGCCTGGTTCGATGACGTCACGGACCATGTGATGGAAAGTCTCGACCGGCGGCTGAGCATCGAAGAGCTTGCCGCGGTGGCTGGCATGTCACGGTCGCAATTCTCGAAATGCTTCCGGGAAACGGCGGGGCAGCCACCCCATCAGTGGGTGATGGAAGCGCGGATCCAGCATGCGCAGCGTCTGCTCTGTGACGGCGTTTATCTTTCCCAGGTGGCGCACGATACCGGCTTTGCCGATCAGGCCCATTTCAGCCGCTGTTTCCGGCGCGCAACCGGCCTGCCGCCCGGTCAGTGGTGCAAGCGATACAATTCTTCAAAAAGCAGAGCGAACGTTCAAGACAGCCTGTCCCTGCAAAACTAGTAGGTAAGCAGCTTCCTGAGGGGGCAAGCCATACAGTCATTTTGTCAGGTTTGGGGACAGGCCATGATTCGAATTTTTTCTTCAAGGGGCACGGGCAAGATCGTTATCTTGCCGGCTCTTCTCAGTCTTTCGCTCAGCGGGGTTGCCATTGCGCAGGACAACTCCAGCGCAACGGTCCTCAAACCCATTGTCGTCCTTGAGAATCAGGAGGACACGACCGGTTCCGCAGCGGACACGAACAACCCGCCAACCGTTACCGGCTCCAAGGTTCCGGTTTTTGCAACCGAGGTTCCCCAGTCCCTGTCGATCCTGGGCGAAGACGATCTGAAGCGCTTCAACGCGGACCGCGTCAGTGAAACGCTCCGCTATACGGCCGGCGTCACCAGCGACGTGTTCGGCGACGATAATGATTACGACTGGCTGCGCATCCGTGGTTTCCAGGCCGATCAGACCGGCATTTTCCTCGATAACGCACAGAACCTGGCCTTCGCCTTCGGCTCCTTCTACACGGACCCGTATGCTCTAGAGCGCATCGAAGTGCTGCGGGGGCCGTCCTCGGCGCTTTACGGCGGTTCCAACCCGGGCGGCATCCTGAACTATGTCTCGAAGCGTCCGGGCGACCGGGTCCGGGAAGTCATTCTCGGTATCGATGACGCGCCCGCCGGCTCCGTCGCCTTCGATTATGGCGATCCGCTCGGAGACGGGCAGGCCTATCGCGTGGTCGGCCGCTTCAAGGGCGGTGACATGTATGACGATTTCAACTCAGGCCTGCGCGGTACGCTGGCCCCGTCCTACAAGTTCACGACGACTTCCGGCACCGAAGTGACGCTGCTGGCCAATGCGCATATCGCCGAGGAACAGCACAACGGCAGCACGTTCCTGCCTTATGCCGGTACGGTTCAGCCGACGGCGGAATTCGGCTATATCGACCCTGACGCCAACTTCTCCGACTCCGACTGGGACAAGTATTCCCGCGAGCAATTCTCTGCCTCCGGGATCGTCGAGCACACGTTCGACAACGGCTTCACACTGACCGGCATCGGCCGGGGCGGTGTCGCCAGTGTCGAGGAGCGCTACTGGTACCCGTTCGGATATTCCGGCTACGCGACCACGCCGAGCGACTCCAACGGCACGCTCAGCATGCTGGCTTTCGAACATGACACGCTGGTCCGGACGGCCCAGACCGATGTGCGGTATTACGGCGTCGTCGAAACCGGTGAGGTCAGCCACGATCTGCTGTTCGGTCTCGATGCGCGGCATTACTGGCTCGACGAGACCCAGGCTGTTGGCTATGGCACCAACCAGGTGGTGAACCCGTCCAACCCGGGCACGCCGACGCTGAACCCGCCATATCAGGATTCCACCACCACCCAGGCGCAGCTCGGCCTCTATTTCCAGGATCAGCTCCGCTTTGGCGACGGCTGGATCCTGACCGGCAACCTGCGTCATGATTTCGCCGATACGGAGCAGGACGGGGCCGCCGGCTTCTCCCGCAATGACAGCGAGACATCCTATCGCGGCGCGGTCGCCTATGAGTTCGCTAACGGCGTCACGCCCTATGTCACCTACTCGACTTTCTTCAACCCGCTGATCACCTCGCCTGCTAACGGCGTGACGAAGCCGGAAAGTGGCGAGCAGGTCGAGCTGGGCCTGAAATGGGCGCCGCATGGCGGCAACTTCTATGTGACGGCGGCCGTGTTCCAGATCGACCAGGAAAATGCCGTGACGGGTGCGTTCCCGAACTTCGATCAGTTTGGCGAAACGCGGTCGCGCGGGTTCGAGCTGGAAGGTGCCTATGATTTCGGTAACGGCCTGTCCGTTGCCGGTGCGGCGACGGTGCTTGATGTCGAAGTCACCGAAGATGCCGACGCCTCTCTCGTCGGTAAGACACCGACACTGGTACCTGAGCATGAAGTTGCGGTGCGGGCCGAATATGAGCTGCAGGACTTCGTCGACGGCCTGACCGTCGGTGCCGGTGTCCGGCACAGGGGCGAGAGCTTCGCTAACAGCACCAACACGCTGAAAGTGAAGTCCTCGACGGTTTTCGATCTTTATGGCGGGTATGAAATTCGCGAAGGCCTGGCTCTGAACCTTGCGGCGACGAACATCGCCGACAAGCGCTACGTCACGGGCTGTCAGACGGAATATGTCTGCTCCTACGGCTCCGGCCGTGAGATCAAGCTGACGCTGACCGCGAACTGGTGATCTCCCGCCATCGGTCATGATGGCTTGGAAATATCTTTGAGGAATGGGCCGGGTCAGTTTCTGATCCGGCCTTTTCTTTATGGAGAAGGCTTACTGGCTGTGACCGGCCAGGGCGTCGAGAATGCCACGGTAGGGCAGCAGCAAGCTGTTCTCGTCGAGAGCTGAGGGATGGTTCCAGGTCGCGACCACGCAGCGTGCGATCCCGTCCGCCCCGACCACCCGGCTGGACAGATTAAGCACCCCGGTCTCCGAGCCGCCCTTGTAGGAAAATGCCCGCCATTGGCCGGGATCGACCGGGCCGGGATTGATGCTTCCACTCGGCAGCGCGGAGGTTTCCTCCAAGAGCGCACAGAGTTCGGTGGCGGTGAAGAACCATTCAGCGGCCTCGTAGGTCGGCTCCGGCGCCAGTGCCTGGGGTGAGGGCAGGGGCATACCCGCGATGCGCTCCAGAATGTGCCTGCGTGTCGTTTCGTCCGCCTTTGCCCATTCAAGGCGCAGACCGGCATGCTCTCGGCTCTTCATGGTGAACAGCTCCCGCGTGGTCAGGAATGGGCTGTTGCGTGGCGAGACGGCCTCCACCGCATCCCGTCCGACCAGACGGATCAGGGCATCGGTCGCGGTATTGTCGCTGATCGATATCATGAAGTGCGCCAGCGAGCCGAGCGTAAGGGGCGTGCCGTCAGGCCAGTCCTGAAGCGATCCGCTGGGCAGGGATTTCCATTCAGGCCGCAGCGCCACAACATCGGGCCATTGTTTGTCGCCATTATCGACGGCCAGGGCGAGGGCTTTCAGTATCGCCAGTTTCGCCGCGGAGCCGACAGCCAGAGGCTCGCTCGCATTATGGGAGATCAACGGCTCTCCGTCTTCGAGAACAAGTAGCGAGACGGCTCCCGGCAACCCGGTGATGGCTGCCGCATGCTCCTCGATCGATCCAGACGGCACCGGAGCGCCGAACCAGAGACCGGTAATACGGCCTTCCTGATCGAGAACGATCTGTGCGGGGATATCCGCACCTTCGAAGTGCAGCTGGTATCCGTCTCCATCCGCTTCGATTTCCTGGAGCGCCCCGTAACTCTGCCGCAGCCGGGAAAGAAGCTGTGCGATGCTTGAGGCGGGCACCTGGGCAAGAAAAGCTGGAGAGAACCGTGTCTCATCCGGCTCGTCTGTCTCGAAAAGTGTTCTCAAGATTGTGTCTGGTGACATGGTTTGCGCACCGGTGACGGTGGGGATGCTGAAAGAGAATAATATCAGCAATACCGCAAGCATGCGGGTGAATATCAAGCGCTGGCCATACCGAAGGGGCCGGAGTTTTCTTGCGGATGGCGCAGAGAGCCTGATCATGCTCATCGGCGTTGGACCTCTCGAAATGATTCGAGAGTGGAGCTTCACCCGCTCTTCATGGTGAATTCAAGCCCGTGCATATTGCCGATATAAAAACCGGGCTTGGTCATCCTGAACTGGATAACGGCCGGGCCGATCATGATGTCGGCGCGGTCACGTCCGAGACGGACCACCTTGCCTTGTTCGGTCTTGTCCGTATCGGTGCAGGTTACCGAAACAATGTCATCCAGACGCATGCCGCATCCCCCGTTCCATGTACGGAACAGAATGACACATCCTGTGTTTCGGTTTTGTGGAGTTTTTCGCTCGCGCGAATGGACCCCTTAATCGAGGTCCATTTCCAGGATAGTCATATGGAAATCATAGGAAACATCGCCCTCTTCGTCATCCTTGAAGATGACGCCGATGAATTCCCCATCGAGGCTGACTTCGGCCGAATCGTCTTTATTCGGGCGTCCTTCGATGCTGATGCCGTGGTTGCCGAAGGTCTGGCGCAGGTAGCGCTGAACTTTTTCGATTTCGCTCTTTTGCACGGGTGTTCCCCTTGTTCGATTGAGCGGACGGGAATAGCGGAACCATGCCGATGGTTCAAGGCGTTCCGGTAAAACAGCTTGCCGCAGTTTTCCGTCGACGCCTATCTTCCGCTGATGATCAAGCGCGAGACTATCATTATTGACTGCGATCCGGGAATTGACGATGCGGTGGCTCTGCTGCTCGCCTTCGCCAGTCCTGAAGAGCTCGACGTCAAGGCCGTCACCACGGTTGCGGGCAATGTACCGCTGCACCGGACGGAGGCCAACGCCCGGCGTATCCGCGATCTTGCCGGGCGCGGCGAGGTGCCGATCCATGCCGGGTGCCCGCGCCCGCTGATCAAGGCGCTAAAGACCGCAGACGAAATTCACGGCAAGACCGGGCTCGACGGAAGCGATCTGCCCGATCCCGCCTCTCACCTTGCGCCGGGGCATGGCGCGGATGTACTGCGCCAGGAGATTTCCACAGCGCCGGGCGGCATCACGCTGCTGCCGGTGGGGCCGCTGACGAATGTCGCGCATGCGCTGGCGGCGCGGCCGGAATTCGCTAGGGAAGTCTCGAACATTGTTGTCATGGGCGGCTCGACCGGACCCGGTAACGTCACGCCGCATGCCGAGTTCAATTTCCATGTCGACCCGCACGCCGCCCATATCGTGTTCGAGAGCGGTGCGCCCATTGTCATGCACGGGTTGAACGTCACTCACCAGGTGCGGGCGAAGCCGGACTGGATCCAGGCATTGCGGGCATTGGATACGACGGTCGGCCATACGACTGCCGGAATGCTGACCTTCTACGATTCCGATAATGACCCGGCCCTGCATGACGTGCTGACGGTCGGCTACTTGCTCTGGCCGGAATTGTTCTCCGGCGAAGCGCGGCGCGTCGATATCGTCACCGAAGGCATTGAAGCAGGGCGCAGCATCGTCCGGGATGCGGGCGACGGGGTGCCGAACGCGACCGTGATGCTGGATGTCGACGCGGATGAATTCCTAGCCCGCCTGCTCAACCGCCTCTCGCGCTATTCCTGATGGCTTCCGGAAAGCCAAAGGCTGCAAAAGGGGCGGGCATCAGCGGCAGACCCGCCCTTGCCCAGGACCCGCATGCGGTCAAGGAGTCCAAGGAAAACAACCTGGAGCAGGCGATCGGCCGTGAGGTGCGGGAGTTCCGCAAGGCCCTGGGCATCACCGTCGCGGATCTCGCCACCGCCACCGGCCTCTCGGTCGGCATGCTGTCGAAGATCGAGAACGGCGCGATCTCTCCGTCCCTGACCACGCTACAGGCCGTTGCCCGCGCCCTCGGCGTGCCGATCACCGATCTGTTCAAGCGCTTCGAGGAACCGCGCAATGCGGTCTTCGTGAAAGCGGGCGAGGGCGTTCAGGTCGAGCGCCGGGGCACCCGGGCCGGGCACCAGTACAATCTGCTCGGTTATCTCGAGGGCAATACCAGCGGCGTTCTGGTCGAGCCCTATGTGATCAGCCTGACCGAGGATTCCGACATCTTCCCGGCCTTTCAACATCAGGGCACCGAGCTGATCTACATGCTCGAGGGCGAGGTGCTGTACCGGCATGGAGACGAGACGTACCGGATGCTGCCGGGGGACAGTCTGTTCTTCGATGCGGATGCGCCGCACGGCCCGGAAGAGCTGATCACCCGGCCGATCCGTTATCTCTCGATCATCTCCTATCCCCAGCGCGGATCGCAGGACTGAACGAAATATTCTTTAGAAGAAACTATTATTCTTCGCAATTGAGTTCCTGAAGGTGGGCTGCTAACCTTCCTCAGAACTTGATACGGAGGGTTGCCGGCCATGTGCGGCATCGTTGGTTTGTTCCTGAAGGACAAGGCGCTGGAGCCACAGCTCGGCGCGCTGCTGTCGGATATGCTGATCACCATGACGGATCGCGGTCCGGACAGTGCCGGCATTGCGATCTATGGCGCGAGCGAAGCGGGTTCTGGAAAGATCACGGTCCAGTCCGCCGATCCGGCCGCGGACTTCAAGAGCCTCAAGGCAGCGCTGGCGAAAAAGCTCGGCGTTGCCGTTTCTGTGACGATCCGGGCGACCCATGCGGTGATTGCCGTCGAGTGCGGCAAGCTGGACGCGGCGCGGACGGCTCTGAAGGAGCTGCGCCCGGGCATCACCGTGATGGGCAGCGGCGAGAGTGTCGAGATCTACAAGGAAGTCGGCCTGCCGAAGGATGTGGCCGCCCGCTTCAAGATCGGCGCGATGGGCGGCACGCACGGCATCGGCCATACCCGTATGGCAACCGAGTCGGCTGTGACCACCTTTGGCGCGCACCCGTTCTCCACCGGGCCGGACCAGTGTCTGGTCCATAACGGTTCGCTCTCCAACCACAACAATCTGCGGCGCGAGCTGGTGCGGAACGGACTCCGTTTCGAGACCGAGAACGATACCGAGGTCGCCGCCGCCTATCTCTCTCACAAGCTCGCGACCGGCAGCAATCTGGGCGCGGCGCTGGAGAGCGGGTTGAGCGATCTGGACGGCTTCTACACCTTCGTGGTCGGCACCAAGTCCGGATTCGGCGTGCTGCGCGATCCGATTGCCTGCAAGCCCGCGGTAATGGCCGAGACGGATGGCTATGTCGCCTTCGGCTCCGAATACCGGGCGCTGGTCAACCTGCCGGGTATCGAGGCTGCCCGGGTCTGGGAGCCCGAGCCCGCAACTGTCTATTTCTGGGAGCATTGAGCGATGCCGACCTTTGATCTGGCGTCGGTTCCGCTGCGGGACCTGAACCAGGCGCTTCACGCTGTGGAAGCTGGCAAGAACGAAACCGGTTTCGAAGTGGTCAATCCGCGCGGTGCCCATGCGGTGGCTGTCGGGATCGATGCGCCGGTGCGCGTCGATGTGCATGGCAGTGTCGGCTATTACTGCGCCGGGATGAATGCCGAAGCGACGATCACCGTGCATGGCAGCGTCGGCCCGGGCGTGGCGGAGAACATGATGTCCGGCATGGTCGTGGTGAAAGGCGATGCCAGTCAGTATGCCGGCGCCACGGGCCATGGCGGCCTGCTGGTGATTGAAGGCAATGCCTCCTCGCGCTGCGGCATCTCCATGAAAGGCATCGATATCGTTGTGAAAGGCAATATCGGCCACATGTCCGCCTTCATGGCGCAGGCCGGAAATCTTGTCGTGCTTGGCGATGCCGGTGATGCGCTCGGGGATTCGCTCTATGAGGCGAAACTCTTCGTGCGCGGCGAGGTGAAGAGCCTTGGCGCCGATTGCGTGAAGAAGAAGATGCGGCCGAAGCATCTGGCGCTGCTGGCGGACCTGCTGGCGAAGGCGGGGATCACGGACGTGAAGCCGGAGGAGTTCACCCGCTACGGCTCTGCCCGCACGCTCTACAATTTCAACATCGACAATGTCGACGCGTATTGAGGCCGGACAAATGACCTATAAAAATCCCCCGACCACGCCGCGCCAGTCCGCCACCTTCGACGATTACACGCTGTCGGAAATCCGCCGCGCCGCCGCGACCGGGATCTACGATATCCGTGGTGCCGGTGCGAAACGCAAGGTACCGCATTTTGACGATCTGCTGTTCCTCGGCGCCTCGATCTCGCGCTATCCGCTGGAAGGCTACCGTGAGGCTTGCGGGACCAATGTGGTGCTCGGCGCGCGTCATGCGAAAAAGCCGATCGAGCTGAAAATCCCGATCACCATCGCTGGAATGAGTTTCGGCTCGCTCTCCGGCCCTGCCAAGGAGGCACTGGGGCGCGGCGCCACGCTTGCCGGAACCTCCACGACCACCGGTGATGGCGGCATGACCGAGGAAGAGCGCGGGCATTCCGAGATCCTGGTCTACCAGTATCTGCCGTCCCGCTACGGCATGAACCCGCATGATCTGCGCCGGGCCGACGCTATCGAGGTGGTTGTCGGGCAGGGTGCGAAGCCGGGCGGCGGCGGTATGCTGCTCGGCCAGAAAATCTCCGACCGGGTGGCGGCAATGCGCACCCTGCCGCCGGGCATCGACCAGCGCTCCGCCTGCCGGCATCCAGACTGGACCGGGCCGGACGATCTGGAGATCAAGATCCAGGAGCTGCGCGAGATCACCGACTGGGAAAAGCCGATCTATGTGAAGGTCGGCGGCGCCCGGCCCTATTACGACACCGCGCTTGCCGTGAAGTCCGGCGCCGATGTGGTTGTGCTGGACGGCATGCAGGGCGGCACGGCGGCGACCCAGGAAGTCTTTATCGAGAATGTCGGCCTGCCGACGCTGGCCTGCATCCGGCCCGCGGTGCAGGCGCTGCAGGATCTCGGCATGCACCGCAAGGTCCAGCTCGTCATTTCCGGCGGTGTGCGGAACGGTGCCGATGTCGCCAAGGCGCTGGCGCTGGGCGCGGACGCGGTCTCCATCGGAACGGCGGCACTGGTTGCCATCGGCGATAACGATCCGCGCTGGGAAGAGGAATACCAGGCCCTCGGCACGACTGCCGGTGCCTATGACGACTGGCATGAGGGCCGCGATCCGGCGGGTATCTCTACCCAGGACCCGGAGCTGATGAAGCGGGTCGATCCGGTTGCCGCCGGGCGCCGGCTGGCGAACTATCTGAAGGTGATGACTCTGGAAGCGCAGACCATCGCCCGGGCCTGCGGCAAGAACCATGTGCATAATCTCGAGCCGGAAGATCTCTGTGCGCTGAGCATCGAGGCGTCGGCCATGGCGGGCGTGCCGCTGGCGGGGACGGACTGGATACCGGGCAAGACCGGCCTATAGAGTAGACAAAGGGCTAAGACGCTGCGGCCAACGCGGCGCGTGCCGAGGGAGACGACAGGGGACATTGGAGGTTTCATGACGAAGGATCTCGCGGCTTTCGCGAAAGAGAAGGGGGTCAAGTATTTCATGATCTCCTTTACCGACCTGTTCGGCGCCCAGCGCGCCAAGCTGGTGCCCGCCCAGGCAATTGCCGGCATGCAGGAAGAGGGCGCGGGCTTCGCAGGCTTCGCCGCCTGGCTCGACATGACGCCGGCCCACCCGGACCTGTTCGCCGTGCCGGACGCCTCGACGGTGATCCAGCTTCCCTGGAGGAAGGACGTGGCCTGGGTCGCGGGCGATTGCGTCATGGAGGACAAGCCGGTCGAACAGGCGCCGCGCAACACGCTGAAGCGGATGGTCGATCTTGCCGCCGGGCAGGGGCTGCGGGTGAAAACCGGGATCGAAGCTGAATATTTCCTGATCCTGCCGGACGGTTCCGAGATTTCGGACCCGTTCGATACTGCGGAGAAGCCCTGCTACGACCAGCAGGCGGTGATGCGCCGTTATGATGTTATCTCTGAAATTTGCGATTACATGCTGGAGCTCGGCTGGGGGCCGTACCAGAACGACCATGAAGACGCGAACGGCCAGTTCGAGATGAACTGGGATTTCGACGATGCCCTGAAGACGGCGGACAAGCATTCCTTCTTCAAGTTCATGGTCAAGTCCGTCGCCGAAAAGCATGGGTTGCGCGCGACCTTCATGCCGAAGCCGTTCAAGCACCTGACCGGCAATGGCTGCCATTGCCATGTCTCGGTCTGGGACAAGAAGGGCAAGGTCAACGCCTTCGCCGACGACAAGAAGGAGCTCGGTCTCTCCAAGGAGGGGCTGAACTTCCTCGGCGGCATCATGAAGCACGCGCAGGGCATGACCGCGATCACCAATCCGGTGGTGAATTCCTACAAGCGCATCAATGCACCGAAGACCCTTTCCGGCGCGACATGGGCACCGAACACGGTCACCTGGGCAGGCAACAACCGGACCCACATGGTCCGCGTGCCGGGCCCGGGCCGTTTCGAGCTGCGCCTGCCGGACGGGGCGGTGAACCCGTACCTGTTGCAAGCCGTCGTTATCGCGGCGGGTCTCGATGGGCTGAAAACCAAGGCGGATCCGGGCAAACGCTACGACAATGACATGTATGCCGAGCCGGAACTTGCCGCCGATGCACCACGTCTGCCGTTGAACATGCTGGACGCGCTGCGGACGTTCGATAAGGATACGGATCTGAAATCAATTCTCGGCGACGAATTCTCGGCCGCCTTCCTGAAGCTGAAATCAGGCGAATGGAATTCCTACGCGTCCCACCTCACGGAATGGGAGCGGGATACCACGCTCGATATTTAGGCCGGGGCGCTGCCGATAGTCGTCGGGTCAACCGGAGAGGGCCCCCGATGACTGCATTGAACGAACGGACTGCGACAGAGCTTGCCCGGATGCTGGCGGCGGGAGAGGTCTCGGCCGAGGAGCTGATGCGGGCATGTCTTGACCGTGTGGCGGCCCGCGAGGAGACGGTGCAGGCCTGGGCATTCCTCGATCCTGAAATTGCCCTCGCCAACGCCCGTGCCGCCGATGCCCGCCGCAAGGCGGGGGGGGCACCCGGCCCGCTTCATGGCCTGCCCGTCGGTATCAAGGACATCATCGAGACCGCCGACATGCCGACGGAAAACGGCTCGGATCTGTTTCGGGGGCAGCATACCGGACGCGATGCGGCGTGCGTCGCCATGCTGCGCAATGCCGGTGCGGTGATCATGGGCAAAACCGTCACCACGGAACTTGCCAACACCTGCCCCAGCAAGACGCGCAATCCGCACAACCCGGAGCATACGCCCGGCGGCTCCTCCGCGGGCTCCGGCGCGGCGGTGGCGGATTTCCATGTTCCGCTGGCACTTGGCACGCAAACCGCCGGCTCGGTGATCCGTCCCGGCTCCTTCAACGGCATTCATGCCCTGAAGCCGACTGTCGGGCGTATCCCGCGCGATGGCGTGCTGATGCAGTCCCATACGCTCGACACGGTCGGCGTGTTCGGCCGCTCCGTCGAGGACCTGGCGCTGATCACCGACAGCCTGTCCGATTTCGGTGCCGCGAACCTTTCCAGATACGGCGCCCGGCATCCGGATCTGCTCTCGGCCATGAAACAGGAAGCCCCAGCGCCGCGCTTTGCCTTTCTGGAGACCCCGGCCTGGCCGGAGGCTGATGCCGGAGCACGGGAAGCCATCGAGGGCGTTGTCTCCGGGCTGGGCGCACAGTGTGTGCGGGAGAGCCTGCCATCCCCCTTCGACCGCATCATCGACTTTCACGGGGCCGTCGGCGCAGGCGAAATCCTGGCCTATTACGGGCATCATGCCGAGACCAGCCCCGACAAGGTCAGCGATCTTCTGAAAGCGCGGCTGGCGGAGTCGAGGCAGTTTGATGCCGGGGATTATGTGGTGGCTTTGCTTGCGCGCGAGCCGCTCAACGAAGCGCTTGCCGCGTTGCTCGATACTTATGATGCGGTGCTTTGCTTGCCCGCGCCGGGGCCGGCGCCACATGGCCTCTCCAGCACGGGCTCGCCCCGGTTCAACGGATTGTGGACCTATCTCGGCGTGCCGTGCGTGAATTTGCCGAGGCTGAGCGTTGATGGCCTGCCGCTCGGCGTTCAGCTCGTCGGTAAGCCGGGAGAGGATGGCAAGCTGCTGCGCACCGCCCGATGGCTCGACAGCAAGCTGGCCGGATAACCCGGCCCCCTCGGCGAGATCAATCCGCCTCCTGTGCCTTCGCTGCGGCAATGCGCGCCCGTCTTTGCCGGAAGGCCTCGCGCTGGGCGATATAGAGCGTGCTGGCGACGATCAGGCCGGCGCCGATGATGGTGTGCTCGTCCGGAACTTCTCCGAAGACGAGATACCCCGCGAAGGCGATGGTGATCAGCCGGAGATACTGGAAGACCGAGATGGCGCTGGCTTCACCGACGGCGTAGGCCTTGATGTCGAAATAGACACGGGCCGTGGCCCCGACGCTGAGCACGATCAGGACAATCCAGAGAGAGTGATCCGGCCACACCCAGTGGGACAGCGCGGGCGGTGCGCTGGCGATCGTGCTCATCACCATGAAATAGACCATCAGCGTGCCGGGCGGATCGTCCTTCGAGAGGATTTTGCCCTGGATCAGCAGCACGGCGAAGAGAGAGGCGCTGATCAGCGCTGCGAGCATCGCGAATTCAATGGTGTCCAGGGTCGGGTTCACCACGACGATAATACCGGCAAAGCCGACCAGCGTGGCTCCCCAGCGATGGATGCCGACCTTTTCGCCGAGCATCGGGCCCGCGAGCGCGGTCATGAAGAGCGGGGTCGAGAAGAACAGGACGGAGGCCGTGGTGATCGGCAGGTTGCTGAGGGCGTAGAAGCCCGCATTCATCGAGATGGCCCCGATGGCGCCGCGTACCAGGTGCATCTTCCAGCGCCGGCTGAACAGCAGGCGCTTGCCGTAGCCGATCACGAAGGGTGCCGTCATGACCAACGAGAACACGCAGCGGACGAACACGATCTGCGTGGAGGAAAGACCGTCGGAGGCCATTTTGACCCCGACGGTCATCACTGTCGCCGCCAGACAGGAGGCGAGGATCCACAGCGCGCCCTGAAGGTTGTTGGAGAGCGCTGCTTTTGGCATGGGTCAGACGAGTCCTTCGAGGCCGCCGTCGATGCTGACAGCCTGGCCCGTGATATGGGCGCCGGCTTTCGAGCAGAGGAACAGGATCATGGAGGCGATATCGTCCGCCGTGACGAAGGTCTTGAGTGCGGTGATGGAGGCAAGCTCATCCCGCATGGCATTCTCGGAGACCTTTTTTGCCGCTGCCTTGGCCTTGATCACCCGGTCGATCCGGGCGCCTTCGACGGCACCCGGCTGGATGCAGTTGCAGCGGATCCGGTCGGGGCCGAGCTCAAGGGCCAGTGTGCGGGTGAAGCCGACAATGCCCCACTTCGCCGCCGAATAGGGGCTGCGCAGGGGGAAGCCGAACTTACCGGCCGCCGAGGAAAGATTGATGATTGCCCCGCCGCCAGCGTCGCGCAGGTAGGGGACGGCCATCTGGCTCATCAGGAAGGTGCTGGTCAGGTTGATGTCGATGCAGGTCTGCCAGTCTTCCAGACTGATATCCTCGACCCGCTCGGTCGGCCCGGCCGTGCCGGCATTATTCACCAGCAGATCGAGCCCGCCGAGATCGTCGATCGCCGCCTCGAACATATCCTTGAGGGCGAGCTTGTCGGACACATCGGTGATCATACCGTTCAGGTTCGGGATCTTGTCCCGCGCGTCCTCGAGCTGGTTCTGGTCGATATCGCAGATGAAGACTTTGGCTCCCGCTTCGCTGAACAACTCGGCGGTGCGGCGGCCAATGCCTCCGGCGCCCGCGGTGATCAGTGCGCGCTTGCCCGTTAGATCGAGCTTCATGGTTCCCCCCTGTTTTTGGATTTTCGCTAGTCCGAATGGATGACTATAGCGGCAATGTTGCGGTGCGGCATCCGCCAAAACGGCAAGAAGCCGAAATGGAAACAGAAACAGAGTCACCGGCCCGTTCCGCTGCCACGGCGGCGAAAAGAATTCCGGGGCAAGAAGCGGAGTTTCTGCAACCGGCCCCCGTCCTATCTGGAAGCCATCGCAACAGAGGGGATTCCAGATGGAACTCAAGGACAAGACACTCATCATCACCGGCGCGAGCAGCGGTATCGGTGCGGCGGCGGCTGAACTTTTTGCCGGGGAGGGCGCAAAGCTCGTTCTCGGCGCACGGCGGCAGGCCGAACTGGACAGTGTCGCTGATGCTATCCGGCGGGATGGCGGCCGCGCGGTTGTGCTGGCGGGAGATGTGGCGGATGAGCGTTATGCGGACGCCCTTGTCACGCTCGCGCTGCAGGAATTCGGCTCGCTGGACGGTGCGTTCAACAATGCCGGTACGATTGGTGAATTATCGCCGGTGCCGGAGATGGAAACGGAGAACTGGAACACGGTGATCGGAACGAACCTGAGCAGCGCTTTCTTCGCCGCGAAATACCAGATCCCGGCCCTGATCGCGAACGGCGGCGGCTCGATTGTCTTCACCTCTTCCTTTGTCGGACATGCCAATGCGGGCATGCCGGGGATGGGGGCCTATGCGGCGTCGAAGGCGGGCATGATCGGGCTGACCATGTCGCTTGCGGCGGAGCACGGCGCCCAGAACGTCCGGGTGAATGCGCTACTTCCAGGGGGGACGAAAACCGGGATGGCGGCAGGTGATGCCGCTGTTCAGGAATTCATCGCGGGACTGCATCCTCTGAAACGGATGGCGGAGCCGCGTGAGATCGCGCAATCGGCGCTGTTTCTGCTGTCGGACCGAGCCAGTTTCGTGACCGGCAGTGCCGTCGATGCGGATGGCGGGGTGTCAATTCGCCTGACGTGACACATCGGGGCTTTCCCCGGGGGCTGCGGCTCACCGGGGAAAGTCCTGTCCGTGTGCTTCGGATGCTTTTGGGGTGTTACTTCTGGAACCGGCTCTTCGCCTTGTCGCGGGCCTGTTCCTTGTTCTCGCTGCCATAGACCAGACCGGCGATGACGAAGGCGAGGGAGAGGCCGAGGGCGGACATGGTGGCGCCGAAGCCCCAGAGAGGGCCGTATTCGCGGCCGATGAAGACGATGCCGTACCAGAAGGAGAAGAAGGAGGCGACGGAGGCCATCAGCAGGAAGCCGATACGGACGCAGAGCCCGCCGATGCGGTTGGCCGACATCAGCTCGCGGAAAGCGGCGCTGGTCTCGGCATCCCGGATCGCTTTGGTAATGTCCTTGCGGGCGATCTTGGTCCAGTCGCCGACGCGCATGCCGGTCTTGCCGTCGGTCCGGCCGGGATTGAGGATGACCTCTTTCAGGTCATCGACGATCTCTTTCGCCCGCTCTTCGGCGGGGCGCTGTTTCAGGCTGGGGAACGCGGAGTCGCTGTCGCGTTCCTTTTTATCGTCAGAGAAGGCGTCGCGTCGCAGATCGAACGCGGCGGGTGTGCGGTCGTCGGCCATCAGGCTGGCGGCTCCTCTGAAGCTGTTCATCGCATAAAGGTCACGCGCATCCTTGCGCGACCATTTCATGCAAGTAGCGGTTCAGGGTCGTCGTTGCAACAGGCTCGGCAGGATCGAACAGCAGAGTAAGGGCTGCGGTTTCAGGGTCATAGCGCCGGACGGAGATCTTGGCGTTGAACAGGGCGCCGGGTCCGGCAGTTGGCACCAGCACGCGCAGTTCCGCCCGGTCATCCGGTTTCAGGTTGCCGTAATAACCGACAATCTTGATGCCATGCGCGTTCCAGTCATCGATCGTATAGGGGGTCGATCCGACCACGGCCGTCATCGGGGCAGTTGCGCGTGGCGCGCGGCGGCGATCATTGGCCAATGACTGGCTTGCTTGCTGGGCAGGGGATTGCGTCATGGACGGCCTCATTTCTGTCATGGGCGGTTTTCTTGGCGGTTCCGGCCCTTCTGTTCCGGCCCGCGGTGGATGACGCTTTGTAAGCAACCTGCGTGCCATTTTTCCGGCGCTGCGCCAATTTCCTAAAATGCCTTGAGTTTTGTTGTTTTTTGTAAGGATTGGCGCACGGCCTTACCCGGTCCGGCAAGTTCTGCCGGACTGATGCTGCCAGATTTACCCGGTGTGGTTTGCCGGTCTATGACCTGCCTAATGGTCCGTGAGGACGGATACGAGTTCGGCCAGGGTCGAGACCGTCAGGTCGGGCCTTGCCTCCTCCGCGCCGAAGCCAGTGAGGCCGAGATGGCGGTCCGGGCGGTGAATCCTGACGGATGTCAGACCCAAGCGATTTGCCGGGGTGATGTCGGCGCGCAGGCTTTGCCCGACATGCAGGATGCGCTCACGCGGAATACCGAGTGCATCGATATCGGCAAGGGCGGCCTCGAAATGGGGCATGTCGGGTTTATAGGCGCCGACGCGCTCCGCCGTGACGGTGATATCGAAACGGATTTGCATATGACGGCAGGACGCCGCGAGCGATGCGTTGTCGATATTGCTGAGTGCACCGATCCGCGCCTGCTTCTGCAATCTTGCAAGGCCGTCATGGGTGTCCGGGTAAGCGGGCCAGTCATGCGGCGTGCCGGCAAATTGTTCGCAGGTTTCCGGATCCGGGGAAACATCGTGCTCGGCGCAGATCTGCCGGAAGCAGCGGCGCAGGACATCCGGATAAAGCAGGGCCGGGCGTTCCTGCTGAATGACGGCGCGGGCCTGGTCGAACCCCATCAGGAGCGTGTGTCCGTCCTCTGTGATGCCATGGCGTCGGGCCCAGTTGCCGAGAAAGGCGATGATGGATGGCTCCCAGTCGATCAGGGTTCCGTAAACGTCGAAGGTGATGACGTCAAAATCGTCGAGCGTGAAGGACATGCCGGTTTCCGTCTGAATATGAAAAATCAAATTATCGATTATCGATAATATATAATGCTGTCAATCCCGCACACCGATCGTGTATCTCCGAAAGGGCGGTGCGGAGTTGTGGGGCTAGAGTGAGTTTGGATTTTCCATGATGTCAGGACGCGGGCAGGCGGTTAACGCGACTGTGGCGGATTCAGTTGCTCTTGAGCTGCGGGGACGGATCGTGGACGGCACTCTGCCGGGCGGCGAGCGTTTGCGTCAGGATGCCGTTGCGCGGGAGTTCGGGGTCAGCCAGACGATCGCCCGGGAGGCATTCCGGCTTTTGCAGGGCGAGGGGTTCCTCGATATAGAGCCTCGGAAGGGCGCGCGGATCAGGCCGTTATCTTCGGGTGAGGTATTGGAAATCACCGCGCTCCGGCGGCTGCTTGAAGCGCAGGCCCTGGAATGGGCGATCCCGGCTTTGACCGAAGCGGATTTCGCATCCGCCGAAGCCGTTCTGGCAGAGCTCGATGCGGCCACAGCCGTGGATGATTTGCTCGATCTCAATGCCCGTTTTCACGAGATCCTCTATGCCCGTTGCCCCGCGCCACGGACATTGAGACTGATCGGTGATTTGCGGTTGGCCTTCGAGCGTTATCTGCGCGTGACTTGGGCGGAGACGCCGCGCCGGTCAACTTCGCAGGAGGAACACCGGGAAATCCTTTCTCTCTGCCGGGAGCGGAAAACAGCTCCGGCCTGCGATTGCCTGAAGGCGCATATCAACCGTACCGGCACTGTTCTGGTCGCCCGGCTCCGGGAGCTTGAGGCCGCGGAGACATCCTAGCCGGATCTGGCCAGCCCCTGGTCACGGGCCGGCCATGAGGGGCGGGTTGCGATATCCTTCGAGGCACAGGCGCTGCAGCGCATCCGGGTGCCGATCTCGGGCACCGGGAAGTTCGGACCGAGTTGCGGGATCAGCAATGCCGTTGTCAGCTTGGCATTGTGTCCGCACCGGTGGCACCAGCAGAAAACATCGATCCCCGCGCGGGCCAGATCGGCCAGTATGGCCGGCTGGTTGCGCAGCTCGTCCTGTTGCAGGGCCTTGTCCTTGAAACGTCCCATCCGTCATGTCCAAGCTGGATTTCAGAGCGAGAACATAACAGGAACATTTGTTGCAGACAAGCTGATGACGGATGTTGATGACTCAGATTTTCTGGTGTTTAGCGGAGCGGCCAGACCGGCTCCGCCGTGCCGATGGGGCCGGCCGGGATATCCCAGGAGGCGGGCACCCCGGCAATGGTGACCGCTGAGGCGAGACGGCGCGCGGGGCCCCAATGGGTTTCCTCGATATCGGGCGCGAGGTCTGCTTCCGTCTCCGGCGCGAATTCCGGCGCGTCGGTGTTCTGCTTCTGGCTTTCGAGCAGGGCGGCAATGCGGGCGAGGGAGGTACGGAAGTGGCTGCCATCCCCGCTCCGGACGCGTTCGGCGAGACCGCTGACGGCTGCCGTCGCGACGATAAAGCCGGTGGCGTAATCCAGTGCCTGAACCGGAAGCGGCGTCGGTTTGTCCTTGCCGTAATGGCGCATGCCGGTCTCGGCGATGCCGCTGCTCATCTGCACGATGCTGTCGAAGCCGCGCCGTCCGGCCCACGGCCCTGTCCAGCCATAGGCACAAAGCGCGACATCGACCAGGCCGGGATTGAACGACCGGCGCACGGACGCGCCGAGGCCGAGACCTTCGAGTGCATCTCCGCGATAGCCGTGCACCATGACATCGGCCTCTGCGATCAGCTCTTTCAGACGTTGTCTGTCCGTATCCTTGCGCAGATCGAGAATGGCGGAATGCTTGCCGAGGCTCATTTCCTCCGCCAGCGCTTCGTCCCAGAGGTCGAGGGGCGGGTCGATCCGCAACACGTCGGCTCCGTATCCGGCAAGGAAGCGTGTGGCGGTCGGCCCGGCCAGAACCCGGGTCAGGTCGAGCACCCGGATGCCGTCCAGCGGGCGGGCGCGGTTCACCTCCCAGTTTGCCGGGGAGGGGCCGGAGAATGTTTCGTGATGCAGCAGGGGCTCCTGAGCGACGGCCTTGCCCTGGGGGTGGGCGGCCCAGGCAGCGCTGGAACGCAACTCGCCGGCGCAGCCACCGGCCGAGACCACGGCGTTCTCGAGCTCCGCCGCATTCCATGTGGCTACTGCCTTGGCGACGTCGGCGCGCTCGGTCTTGCTCGTATCCTGCACGCCAAGAGTCGCCAGAGCCGCCTTTCGGTGGTGTGGCGCATTGGTATGAAGCCGGATCCAGCCGTCTTTTGTTGCGTAATCTCCCGCCACGGCATCCCATTGTGCGGGCAAGTCCCACCCGTCCGGTCGCAGCGAGCTTTTGTACCAGAAGGAGGCAAGCCGCCGGTCCACGCTGACAGCAGGGTCCGTGTCGTGCCGTGCGGCGATCAGAGTGGCAATGGCTTCTCCGGCGGCGGCGAAGGAGGCGGCCGCCAGATCCGTTACCGCATAGGCGGAGGGGAGGACACCTGCACCGGTCACTGCCGGGGCAGACCGGTCGGGCAGGCGCGCTGCTTTCCGGATTTCAGACAGGAAGACATCGAATGAGGACATGATTTCAACCGGTGACGAGGCGGGGCAATTTCTCAAAGCGGGAGATAACGTCTACCAAAGATGGTGAGGAGGCGATCTTTTTATAACCCGCCATTAACTCGAAGGTCGGTTGGCGCTGTCCCTTGCGCTGTCTTTTGGAGACAGAAAACAGCGGCAGCTCGTGGCTATGGCGGAAAATCGAGAAGGCAGCACCGTCGTCGGAATGGTCTATCGCATAGTCGCGCCATTCGCCGGAGATCACGCGGCTTGAATAAAGGGCGAGGAGTTGGCCGAGTTCTTTTTTGGTGAAGAAGAGACCGCGCTGCGGCGACCGGCTTTTTTTGAGCCGAATCAAATCCGCCATGAGCTGCTCACCGTTGGATTTGTTGCCGATTCATGAAGCATAGTTTTCCCGAAAAATCGCCCGGCGTAAAGGCCGCGATCACGGAAAGTGCGGAGAGCGTGAGAGCGGTTTGATTTCGGCGTGCGCGCCATGTAGGTTGCGCTCTTCCGCCGGATGCTGGAGGCGTTGATTGCTCTCTGGAATTAAGGCGGTGGGACTTGTCCGCCGGTTAACCCGCTTGCCGGGCTAAAAGGGACCGGCGCAGCGCAACGGAGATACGCGTGGCAGATATTTTTCGCGAGATTGACGAAGAACTCCAGCAGGAGAAGGCAGCCAAGCTTTGGAAGCGGTACGGCGCCTATGTCATCGCGCTTGCGATCCTGGTCATCGCGGCGGTCGCCGGATACCGTTTCTGGCACTCCTATGAGGCGAAACAGTATGCGGCCCAGTCCGCCCGCTATGAAGCCGCGGCAAAAGCCCTTGGCGAAGATCCCTCTGTTGCAGAAGCCGGGTTCGGTACGCTCGCCCAGGACGGCAATGCCGGTTACGCGGCACTGGCTACCCTGCGGCAGGCTGCGGCTTCGATAGAGGCCGGAGATACCGAAGGCGCTGTGCTGATCTACAGGAAAATGGCCGATGACCAGGGCGTGCCTGCCCTGTTCCGCGACCTTGCCAGCCTGCTTTCGATTTCGCATCGGATCGACAGTGGAGATCCGGCTGAACTCTCGCGTGAGATTTCAGCCCTCGCCAATACCGCAGGCCCCTGGCGCGCGCTGGCCCGCGAGACCGAAGCGATGATCGCGCTGAAGGCTGGCGACAAGGCGAAGGCACATGAAATCCTGGCGACACTGAATGCCGATGCGGCGACGCCGCGGCAGCAGCGTGCCCGGGTAACGGAATTGATCAGCGCCATCGGCGCTGAGTGAGCGGGAGCGTTCCATGAACGGCATGCGTTCCTGGCGGGCCCTTGGCCTGGCATTCTTTGCGGCAACTCTTTTGCAGGGCTGCAGCGGCGACTCCCTGTTCTTCGGAGAGGAAAAGGAAGGCCCGCCACTGGAAGGCGAGCGCCTGCCGATCCTCACGCTGGAAAAGAGCCTGGTCGCGGATCCTGACCTTGCCGAGCTGAAGATCGTTCTGCCGAGGCCGTTCGAGAATAAGGACTGGCCGCAGCCGGGCGGCAATGCAGTGCATGCCATGCAGCATCTGGCGGCTGGAGATGTGCTCAAACGTATCTGGTCGACCAGCATCGGCAGCGGCTCTGACGATGAAACCCAGCTGATCGCGAGTCCGATCATCGTGGACGGTCTGATCTACACGATGGATAGCGAAGGGGACGTCGCGGCGTTCTCCGTGGTGGACGGGGACCGGGTATGGTCCGCGGAAACCCGGCCGGACGACGAGGACGAGACCATCTTTCCGGGCGCGATTGCCGCCGGTGAAGGCAAGCTGATCGCGGCGACCGGCTATGGTGAGGTGATTGCCTTCGGGCTTAAGGATGGAACGGAACTCTGGCGGGCCCGGCTGCCCGGTCCGGTCCGTGCCGCGCCGACTGTGATTGACGGCCGGATCTTCGTCAGCATTCTGGGCAACCAGTCTTTCTCCCTCGATCTCAGGGACGGGACCCGCGTCTGGTCCCATACGGGAATCTCCGAAGAATCCGCCCTGCTCGGTATCGCCAGTCCGGCGGTGAGCGGCGGCTCGGCGATCATTCCCTATTCCTCCGGCGAGTTGTTCGTTCTCCGCGTCGAGAATGGCCGCCTGCTCTGGAGTGACAATCTGAGCGCGGTCAGAAGCCGCAACGCGGTCTCCCGCCTGTCCGACATTCGCGGCAATCCGGTGGTGGATGACGGTCTCGTCATTGCCATCAGCCAGGCCGGGCGTCTGCTGGCGACGGACCTGAAGTCCGGCCGCCGGGTCTGGGAAGCGCGGGTCGGCGGAGACCAGACCCCGTGGGTTGCCGGTGATTATATCTTCGTGGTGTCAGATCTTGGCGAGGTGCTGGCCCTGACCAAACGCCGTGGCCAGATCCGGTGGATCCAGCAATTGCCGGTGTTCGAGAACCCCGAAGACAAGGAAGGTATCATCACCTATGCCGGGCCGGTGCTGGTAAGCGACCGCCTGCTGGTGGGAGCCTCGACCGGGGAAATCTATGCGATTTCGCCCTATACTGGCGACATTCTTGGCAAGATCGATATCGGCTCACCGGTTTTCGTGCCGCCGATCGTCGCCGGGGGGACAGTGTTCTTCCTGACCGATAACGGCGATCTCGAGGCTTACCGTTAGCCCCTTTGCCGGATGGGAGGCTGAGCTTCCGCATAGCGGCTGGGCTCCCGCATGGCGGCTATGCCGCAACAATGCTTGATCTGAGGCATGTCTCGGGACTACGGAACAGCCATGAGTTTTACAGTCGCCATAATCGGCCGTCCTAATGTCGGCAAATCGACCATATTCAACCGGCTCGCTGGCAAGCGCATCGCTATTGTCGACGACCAGCCGGGGGTTACCCGCGACCGTCGCGAGGGTGAGGGCCGGGTCGGTGACCTGACCTTCCGCCTGTTCGATACGGCGGGTCTGGAAGACGCCGATAACGAAAGCCTTGAAGGCCGGATGCGGCAACAGACCGAGGCGGCCGTTGCCGAAGCGGATGCCGTTTTGTTCGTGATCGATGCCCGTGCCGGTGTCACGCCGCTGGACGATCACTTCGCCCGCTGGCTTCGCCGCGAGAAGCAGAAGGTCATTCTGGTTGCCAACAAGTGCGAGGGCAAGGCAGGCAAGCCGGGCCTTTACGAGTCCTTCGGGCTCGGTCTTGGCGATCCGGTGCCGCTTTCCGCCGAGCATGGCGAAGGGCTGAGCGAGCTTTACGATGCGCTCTCTGCCTATGCGCCCGAAAGCGCGCATGACGATTACAGTGATTTCGATGATGACGGGGAAGTCGTTGACGACATCATCGAGGAATCTCCCGACGGGGCCGTGACCTGGCGCGATGCCAAGGCGCCGGACACCATCCGGCTCGCCATTGTCGGTCGGCCGAATGTCGGCAAGTCCACGTTTGTTAACGCCCTGCTCGGCGAGGACCGCATGCTGACCGGCCCGGAGGCCGGGATCACCCGGGATGCCATCGAGAGCGACTGGGAATTCGAAGGGCAGCCCTTCAAGCTGTTCGATACGGCCGGTCTGCGCCGCCGTTCGAAAGTGACCAAGCGGCTTGAATATCTCTCCGGTGAGGATACACGCCGGGCCATCCAGTTCGCCCATGTCGTGGTGCTGATGCTGGATGCCAGCACCATGCTGGAAAAGCAGGACCTGACCATCGCCCGCATGGTGGTCGAGGAGGGGCGTGCCCTGGTCATCGCCGCCAACAAGTGGGATATCGTCGAGAATCGCGAAAAGGCCCTCGGACATCTTCGCGACCGGTTGCAGACCTCGCTGCCGCAGGTGAAGGGGATTCCCTACATCACCATCTCCGCCGAACGCGGCCGCAATCTCGACAAGCTGCTGCATTCCATTGTCGAGACTTACGATACCTGGAACCGCCGGGTCTCCACTTCGCGGCTGAACCGCTGGCTCGCGGACATGACGGCGCAGCATTCGCCGCCGCTTGCCAAGGGACGCCGGATCAAGCTGCGCTACATGACGCAGATCAAGACCCGCCCGCCGACCTTCGCCGCCTTCGTCAGTCAGCCGACGGAACTGCCGGAAGCCTATATCCGGTATCTGGTGAACGGCCTGCGCGAGAGCTTCCAGCTCACCGCGGTGCCGATCCGATTCTATCTGCGCGGCAGCAAGAACCCTTACGTCAACGACGACTAAGCACCTGATTCCAGAGTGGACTTGGCAATCGGTGGGGAAGGGGACATCATGGTGGTCCTGCCTTTCCCAATCGAGGTCCCGCCATGTCCGCCGCATCAAAGAATCCCGCCCCGTTATGGCAATGGAGCGCCGTGGAGCTGTCCGGAGCCATCAGGGATGCGCGTGTCAGCGCCTCTGATGCCGTAAGCTCTGTCGTCGACCGGATCAGGGCCGAGAACGGTCATCTGAACGCCATCGTCGTCGATCAGACGGACGCGGCGCTGGAACAGGCTGCATCCTACGACGAAATCCTGAAGCAGAACGGCCCGATCGGCCCGCTGCACGGTGTCCCGGTCGCCATCAAGATCAATGTTGATCAAAAGGGCACCGCCAACAGCAATGGTGTGACGGCTTTCAAGGATCTGATTGCCCCGGACGATGCCCCGGTGGTCCGGAGCCTGAAGAAGGCCGGCGCCATCATCGTCGGGCGCTCCAACACCCCGGAATTCTCCTTTCGTCCGACAACCGTGAACGAGTTGCACGGCCGGACCTACAACCCCTGGGACGATAATCATTCCCCGGGTGGCTCCTCCGGCGGGGCTTCCTCTGCCGTTGCCGCGGGCTTCTGCCCGATTGCACACGGTAACGATATCGGTGGCTCCCTGCGCTTTCCGGCGTACCAGACCGGGACCGTGACCGTTAAGCCGGGGCAAGGCCGCGTGCCTGCCTACAATCCGTCCGGTGCGGAGGAGCGCTCGTTGCTGGCGCAGCTGATGTCGGTTCAGGGCATCATTGCCCGCGAGGTGCGCGATGTGCGCCTGGCGACCCGGGTGCTGATGCAGCACGACCCGCGCGATCCGCTACAGGTCCCGATGCCGTTCGACGGCCCGGCCGTGGATCAGCCGATCAAGGTGGCGTTCTGCCGCGAAACCAACGGCTACAAGATCCATCCGGCAGTCGAGGCTGCACTGGAAGGCGCAGCGGCGGAGCTGGAGAAGGCCGGCTATGTCGTCGAGGAGGCGAGCCCGCCGATGATCCGGGAAGCGGCGGCTGAAGCCCTTCCGGCACTCTATGCCGATTGCGAGATCTTCATCGGCGAGGCCATCCAGAAATATGGCAGCGCCGACATCAAGAAAGTCTTCGATTATTATTTCGAGAATTATCCGCCGACCGATGCCGTGGGCCTGTTGCGGACGATGTCCCGCCGGACCCGATATCTGCGGGCCTGGAATGTGTTCCTGGAAGAATACCCGCTGGTCCTGACGCCGTTCATGATGCGCCCGGGTTTCACCTGGAACGAGGATGCCGACAGCTCGGCGGGCGTGCGCGATATCTTCGATTCATCCGTCTATAGTTGGCTGATCAACTTCCTCGGCCTGCCTGCCTCCATCGCGCCCGCGGGCTATCACGAGGGGCTTCCGCTGTCGGTCCAGATCATCGGCCGGCGCTTCCGGGAAGACCTGACGCTGGATGCGGCCGAGTGTCTGGAACGGGTGAACGGCATCCAGGTTCACGAACTGTGGCGCCGCAAGGGGCTGCTCTAGGCGTTAACCGTCACGCCGGATCGCGAGTGCGTCAGTACCGCGATCCGGTCTTGTTCCCGCGGCGGCTTAGCCGTCATACTTCATGCATGAGCCGCCGCCGCATCACCCGTCACCGGCTTACGGTCGACGATATCGCCGCCCTCTACGATACGCTGCTGGAGTGCCAGAAGCAGCGCTATTACCGCCGTTGGAAGGTCGAGACGCCCGTGTTCAATTCCAAGCGCAGACGTGACGTGGTGCAGGACGAAGTCCGGTTGAAACGGTTGCAGGAGCGGGCCGACGGTATCGAATACGCGCTTCGCTACGAGGATCTGACAATCCGCCAGCGCCGGGAGATGGAACAGACAGCCCGTAATTTGCGGCTTGCGGCACGCGGTGTGAAGGAAATCACAGAGAAGTAGTAGACAAGTGTTTTTATAAGGCGGTATTTTAAATATTATCTTTCCCTAGCAACCTGATAGAAACGGATTTTGATTAGAAATCAGCGGGATTTTATTTGCTCTTGCAAGCAAATTTCTTGCTTCTGTTTCGGGAAGAAATCCACCAACTAAAACTGGATAGAATCCGTTACTTTTTATTCCGACAAATGGACCCATTTTTGAATCTATTTCTTGAATTTTTTTTCTAAAATCAACGGCATCATCATATTTTTTCAACGAGCCAACCACAATCCAGCATTTTCGCTCTCCAATTCGAAGGATATATGAAAACCCGGATCCCAAATCGTCGATTCTAGTTCTTTTCGAGTAGTCTTTAATTTGACCTGTATCCGCAACGGCACGTTTTATGAAAAAAATATCAAGCAAACTTAATTCATTATATTCGCGCTTAGGTTCTATGTGTTTTACTTGAGATATCGCCGGGGTGTTTTCATTTTCAAACCCTCCGCTGTAATAACTATTAAAAATAGCAGGTGCAGACATTGCAACAGCGACGAGCTTTATTTTGCTGGTTTCATCAGAATTGAGAAAGGCACAAAAAGCCCCAACGATTGATAGAATTATGGCTAAAATAAAATAGGATATCAATACTGTGCTAATTAGCAAATTTGCGTTTGGAAGCGCGTACCGGCCAAATAGATCATTAAACTCAGCGCCATAAAATTTGACGATCGCAGCAATTATTCCCGCCATTGCGCCAATTACAATGCGCATTGGCGTTGATATAATATTTTCATTTTCTGGCATGGAGCATCTCCCGATTAGAGATAAAGCTGAAAATATATGCGCCATCTAAGGTTGTATATGGTTCTAGAAAAATATCAAATTTCACGTTTGTTAATCAAGCCATATTCGAGAAAGTGCAGGGCAACAGCTTTTCTTTCAGTATCAAATACTCTCGTTATTCATTCAGCTGCAGAATAGGTTCGATATAGATTATTCTGAAATACAGTTTCCCAAATGACTGTTTGCTCGCACCTTCCTACGTGAATGGAAAAGGCATATCAAAATGTCATATTCGCAGCACCCCTACCGCTGGGCAATGCTTTTCGGCGTCTGGCTGATCTATTCCGCTTTCGGCCTGACGATCAGCGCGCTGGCGCCGATGGTCGGACCGATCACGCGGGATCTCGGACTCAGTCATGGTGCGATGGGAACCGTGCTCGGGGCATGGCCCTTCATCTATATAGGTGCGGCGGTGCCCTGCGGCATCCTGCTGGACCGGATCGGTGCCCGGCGGGCTCTGTTGCTTGCTGCAATGATCATGGCGGCTTCCGGCCTCTGCCGGTCCGTCGCCGTCGATCACCTGACCATGTTTCTCGCCGTTGGTATCTTCGGGTTCGGTGGCCCGCTGATTTCCATCGGGGCGCCGAAGATCATTGCTGAATGGTTCGAAGGCAAGGAGCGCGGCTTCGCCATGGGCATCTACATCACCGGCCCGGCCATTGGCGGCATTCTCTCGCTCAGTCTGACCAATGCCGTCGTACTGCCGTTCCATGACGGTGATTGGCGCATGGTGGTGCTGGATTATGCCGCGATCACCGCAGCCGCAGGTTTGCTCTGGCTGCTGATCGCGCAGCATCCGGAAGCCCGAGCGCGCGAAATGGCGGAAAAGGCGGCGCCGAAACGCCCCCAGCTCGAAATCTTCCGGGAACTGATGGCTAATCCGGTGGTGCGGGTCATCCTCGCCATGAGCGTTGGGATTTTCTTCTTCAATCACGGCACCAATAACTGGCTGCCGGAGATCCTCAAATCGACAGGCATGAGCGCCGTCGATGCGGGTTATTGGGCGGCGCTGCCGACCATGGTCGGTGTGCTCGGCTCGCTGACCATCCCGCGCCTGGCGACACCGGAGCGGCGCGGCGCGATACTCGGCGGATTGTTCGTGCTGGCGGGGCTTTGCACCCTGCTGCTGCAACTGGGAGAGGGCCCCGGGCTGATTCCGGCGTTGATCTTCCAGGGACTGGCGCGCGGTTCGATGATGACCATCGCGTTGTTATTCCTCGTGGAGGCGCGCGGCGTCGGATCGAAGAATGCGGGCTCCGCCGGAGGGCTGTTCTTCTCGGCGGCGGAAATCGGCGGCGTCTCCGGCCCGGTCGCCATTGGTGTCATCCATGACGTGACCGGCGGGTTCACCGTCAGCCTCTGGGTGCTGACGGGCGTGTGTGCGCTGCTTCTGCTCGGACTCGTGTTTGGTATTCAAAGGCCGGCCGCGAAGGCACTTCAGGTTTAAACCGCCTGCCCGGCACTCCAGCCGCTGGACCATGCCCACTGGAAATTGTAGCCGCCGAGCCAGCCTGTCACATCCACGGCCTCGCCGATGAAATAGAGGCCGGGCGCGGCTTTCACCTCCATGGTCTTTTGATTGAGTGCGGCTGTGTCGATGCCGCCGAGGGTGACTTCGGCGGTCCGGTAGCCTTCCGAGCCCGAAGGTTTCACGCGCCAGCGATTCACCCGCTCGCCAAGCTGACGAAGTACCTTGTCGCTGAGATCGCCAAGCGGGCGGGTGAGGTTGGCTTCTTCCGCGATCGCCACGGCCAGCCGCTTTGGCAGATGCTCGGCCAGAGCAGTCTGGACGGCTTGCTTGCCGTTTGACGCTTTGCCGGCGATCAGGCGCTCCGCGATGTCCGTTCCCGGTGCGAGATCGACGGTGATTTCCCCGCCTTCCCGCCAGTAGGACGAAATCTGCAGGATCGAGGGGCCGCTGAGGCCGCGATGGGTGAAAAGCAATCCTTCGGTGAAGTGTGTTTTGCCGGATGCGACGATCGCATCGACGGAAATGCCGGAGAGCGGTTTGAGCTGTTCCAGCATGGCTGCCTCATAGGTGAGGGGCACCAGGCCGGGGCGCGGTTCGATCACCTTGATGCCGAACTGGTCGGCGATACTGTACGCAAAGCCGGTGGCACCCATCTTCGGAATGGATTTCCCGCCGCTGGCGATGACCACCGACGCGGCCTCGACGGGGCCACTGGAAAGCGCGGCACGGAAGCCTTCGCCTTGCCGTTCGATCCCGTCCACGCGCGTTGACAGTTCCATCTGGGCGCCGGTTTCGCCGAGTTCGGCCAGCAGCATGTCGATGATGGCTTTCGCGGAGCCATCGCAGAACAGCTGGCCCAGCGTTTTCTCGTGGTAGGCGATGTTGTGCTTTTCGACGAGGGCGATGAAATCGCGCTGGGTATAGCGCCGCAATGCGGAGATACAGAAGCGCCTGTTTTCCGAGAGAAAATTCTCGGGGGCAGTTCTCAGATTGGTGAAATTACAGCGCCCACCGCCCGAGATACGGATTTTCTCGCCCGGTGCATCGGCATGATCGACAATCAGCACCGAGCGCCCGCGCTTGCCCGCCTCGGCGGCACACATCATGCCGGCGGCGCCGGCGCCGATAATGAGACAATCAAATGTGCGCATGGCCGGGGGCAGACCTAGACCGGCTTTTTCTGTGACGGGGATTTGTCCGCCTTATCGGACTTGTCGTCATCATTATCGTCCCCGATAAGCTCCTGCTCCGTTTGCTTGGCTTCTTCCGCCGCTTCTTTCCGCTCTTCCAGAAGGCGTTTCCGCTCAGCTTCCTGGTTGTTTCTTTCGGCATTCCGGGCGGTTTCCGCGTCGGCCATTTCCGGATTGGCCGGCTCGAAATAAGCATCCGATTCAGGATCATCCTGACCGGATTCCTTGCCCTCAAGTTGTGGCTTCGCCTGGATTACGCGGACATTGGCCGACGGAGAGCCGCCATCCTTGTCTTCGCCGAAATACAGGGTCTGGTGCGGGAACGGTATCTCGACACCTTCGGCATCGAAGCGCCGCTTGACGCGGCGCAGGAATTCCCGGCGAACGGACCATTGAGTGCCGGGCTTGGTCTTGACCCGGGTACGGATATTAACGCTGGAATCAGCCAGATCCTGAACGCCGACAACTTCAAAGGGACCCGTGATGGAGGGTTTGATTATTTCGTCCTCGATCAGCTCGTTGCCGATCTCCTGCAGCAGCTTCATTACGGCATCGGCATCCTCGCGATAGGCCACCCCAACATCGACCAGCGCGTAGGCATATTCCTTCGTCATGTTGGTGATCACATCGACAGTGCCGAACGGGATCGTGTGCATGTCTCCGGCGACATCCCTTAGCCGCAGGGTGCGGATGCTCAACGCCTCGACCGTGCCGGACTTGCCGCCGACTTCCACATAGTCGCCGACATTCAGGGTGTCCTCGATCAGCAGGAAGATGCCCGATATCACGTCCTTGACGAGGGACTGGGAGCCGAAACCGATGGCCAGACCGATGATACTGGCACCGGCAAGCAGCGGTGTGATGTCGACGCCGATTTCAGACAATATGGCGAAGATCGCGACCACCCCGATGATGATGATCGAGGCACGGCGCAGAAGCGGCAGCAGGGTGCGTTCGCGGCCGCTCAGAACGCCGGAGCTTTCCAGGACGAACAGGCGCCGTTCGACGAAAAGACTGATGATCTCAGCTATCGCGACGGCGCCGCCACCGACAACGATGACCGTGGCAAGCGCCCGGATCAGGATTTGTCCGTTCTCCGAGGCAAAGAAGGCCGAAAGCTGAATGCCCCAGACCTCAAGCAATGCGCCAAGAGCCGTGACGGAGATGAGCACGCGGGCACCGGCCAGCAGATGCGGGACATAGCGGTTTGCGCGCCGTTCAAGCGACGGATAACGGTCCGTCATCTCGTGCGAGACGGAGAAGGCCCAGCGCCCTGCCGTATCGACGGCCAGCCAGGCCAGCCGCCAGAAGATCGTGATCACGATCATGAAGGCGGCGATCTCTCCAAGACGGATGAAGCCCGCATCCCCCATGGACATCAGGATCACCAGACCGGACGTGACATAGGCAATGGCGATCAGGTGCCAGACCGCGGAGAGGATGGACCAGAAGGTGCGGCTCGCCCCGCTCTTGTCCGTATTGGCGATAACCTGGGCGAAGCTGGTGCGGTTTTGCAGGATGAAGGCGGTCAGAAGTGCCCAGAGCGCGCCATAAATGAGCTTTTCCAGGAACAGGAAAGTGGTGACCGGCATGCCGAGAATGTAAGCGCTCTGCAGGCTGAGAATACCGTAGATGCCGGTCGCGACCAGGCGGTTGGCCCAGAGACCGAGATACGCGCCGGTTGCGTCTGAAATGTTCAGTGACCGGCTGACCAGTCCGGCAGGCTTCAACAGGGTGCGGATCAGGGCGAGGCATGCCAGATGGGAGGCCACTGCAAACACGAACACCCGGCCGGCCAGCTGCACATTCGTACTGCTTACCGTTGTCAGGATGCCCTGTGTGAGGGCGAAGAAGATCACTGCCCGGGCACAGCGGAGCAGAAGCAGGGGGACAAAGGCGGCAAGGTTGCGCAGCAGCGTACCGCGCAGCACCCAGGCTTCGAGCCTGTCGATGGGATTACGCAGCAGGCGGGTGGAAAACCGGACGACCAGAAGACCGAGCGCCACGATACCGGCGATTATGGCGATCCATTGCCCGATCTGGAAAAGCTCATCAGGATCGGCGGCAATGGCTGAAATAGCCGGTATCAGGCTTTTCACATCAGTCAGGGCCAGGGCCGTATCGGAAAGCCTGCTCACCGCCTCTTGCAGGAACCCGCTGATCCCTGTGACCACATCCGACATGGCGGAGGCGAGGGACGAGCTTTTTTCCTCTTCTTGTTTTTCTTCCGTGGTGGCCAGCAGGGTTTCCAGATCGGTGATCAGGGCATCACGTTTGCTCTCGTCCTTCAGAGTGTCGAGCAATGACTGCAGGCGTTGCGGCCCGGCCTTGGCTGCTTCGTTGACGGTACTGCTTTCAGTGCTGCCCTGGGCCAGAGCCTGCGGTGCGGAAACGGAAAACCCGCCGAGACAGAGCGCGACGGTCAGAAGGGCCAGTATGGCCTTGAGACGGTTTGGCATGACTTTCAGTTGTCCGGTCCTTCGGATTACTTGAACCATTTAAGGGATCTGAGCGCCCAGACTTCCAGGCCGACGATCGCGACCATGATCACGGTCACGGCCCAGAACGCCCATGCGGTCTCGGACCCGGGCATGCCGGCGACATTGATGCCAAGCAAGCCTGTCAGGAGGCCGATGGGCAGACAGACAGCCGATATAACAGACAGAATGTAGAGCCGCCTGTTTAGTTCCTCGCTGCTGCGGTTTTGTATCGTGTCCTGAATGACCATGGCCCGTTCACGGATTTCATCCAGGCTTTCCACATAACGAATGACCCGGTCAGCGGCCTCGGTAAGACCGCTAATGGTTTTCTGTGCGAACCAGGATGGCGGGTCGGCCGTGAGTTGGCGCAAGGCATCGCGCTGCGGCAGGATATAGCGCCGCAGGATGATGGTCCGCAGCCGCAGGGTTTGCAGCTCTCTCGTCGGATGGGACATGTCGCTGGCGGTCTGTTCCTCGTCGACCAGATCGATCCGTTCCTCCAGATCGTCGATGACAGGCTCCATGCGCCGGAAAAGGCGCTCGGCGAGAGAGGCCAGCAGCTCATCCGTGTCGGCGGGGGAAAACCCGTCTTCCAGCGCGGCAAGGGTATCCTGAACCGCGAGCAGGCGGCGCAGCCGGACCGTGATCATGAAGCCGCGTTCGATCCAGATCCGGAGACTGACCATGTCTTCGGGATTGGCGCCGGGATTAAGATTGACGCCGCGCAGAACGATCAGGATGCCGTTGTCGAATCGTTGCACCCTTGGCCGGGTTTCCTCGGCCACCAATGCCGCCGCGGCGATATCCGGTATTCCGGCCTGCTTTCTGATCCAACTGCGGGCGCGTTCTTCTTTCTGGTCGAGATGCAGCCAGCAGAGGCGGAAGCCCTCGGGGCGGCCATCGGCCATCGCATTCCAGTCGAGAGACTGTGCCCCGGCCGCATCAGTGAGGCCGATGCCGGCGATCAGACCATTGTCACCATCCGCTGGATCCATAAGTCACGCGTGTCCCTGTGGCAAAGATACAGGCTATCAGTATAGGAGGGCGGCTCTGTCGGGCAATGCCGCTCTGCGGCGTACCGAAGATCTCTGGTCAGAGGTCTTTGGCCCGATCCGGATAGTCCGTGATGATGCCATCGACACCAAGAGCGATCAGGCGTTTCATGTCCTCGACCTTGTTGACGGTCCAGACGATGACGCGAAGGCCCTCTGCATGAGCCGCCTCGACTGCTTCCTGCGTGACATTCCGGTAATAGGGAGACCAGACAGCGCATCCCGCCGCCCTGGCCGCTTTCTGTATGGATCCGCCGAAATCATCCACGTCGAGCCCGCCAAGCCAGGGGGATGCCCCGTCCTTGCCAGCCTCGGCTGAGTCGAGCCAGCGGGCCTCGGCGCTGAGGCAGACGGTGGGGATGGCCGGATCGATCCGCTTTGCGGCGATCAATGTCGACCAGTCGAAGCTTTGCAGGGTGATCCGGTCCAGCACACCTGCATCCCGCGCGGTCTCGATCAGTAACCGGGAAAAGGCTTCCGGCTCGGGCGTGTCTCCAGGCTGAAGCGGAGAGCGCTTGGTCTCGATATTGAACCGGATTGTCTCGTTCCCGCGTGCGGCGACCATGGCGAACAGATCGGACAGTTTCGGCACCATGGTGCCGTCCACCGGGGCCTGATCGGGAAAACGCTTCGCATAACGGCTGCCGGGGCGTATCCGGCCGACATCGTATGTTTCCAGTTCCGCAGCCGTCAGCTGGTTCAGCAGGATTTCGCGGTCGATCCAGGCACCGTCCCGCCGCGTGTGATCTTTCGAGAGCGCGCGGTCATGATGAATGACGGCAACGCCGTCCGCCGTCACCACCGTGTCGAGTTCCAGCACATCCACACCGAGATCGAGAGCTTTCTCGAAGGCGGGAAGGGTGTTTTCCGGGACGAGACCGCGGGCGCCGCGATGGCCCTGAATTTCGACGGCCGTGGCCAGACCGGAAAATCCGGTGCTCAGAGCGGCTGCAAGGGTGAAGGCCCTGGCAAGGCTGTTACGCATTGACGAGATCGCCGTTACGCCGGCAGTCCGGAGAGGCCAGTTCGAGGAACAGGGGCACCAGATCTTCCGGCGGTTTTACCGATGCCTGATCCTCGCCCGGATAAGCGGTCGCCCGCAATGTGGTGCGTGTCGCGCCGGGGTTCAGCAGGTTTGCCTTGATATTGCTCTTCACGTTTTCCGCCGCGTAGCTCCGGACCATGGCTTCCAGAGCGGCCTTGCTGACGGCATAGGCGCCCCAGAAAGGTTTTTCGCCGCTGGCGGCGTCGGCGGTCACGAAAATCGCCCGGCCTGCGTCCGACTGACGGAGCAGGGGGTCAAGGCTGCGTATCAGACGCTGATTGGCGGTGAGATTGGTCGCGATGACCTGTTCCCAGAGCTTGGGGTCGTAGTGATGGACCGGTGTCAGGTTGCCGAGCATGCCGCCATTGGCAACCAGAATGTCGATTTTGCCATACCGCTCATGAAGGGCGGCGCCGAGCCGGTCGATGGCCGGATAGTCCGTCAGATTCATCGGCACCAGGCTGGCACTGCCGCCTGTCGCCCGGATCTCGTCGTCCAGTTCTTCCAGTGCGCCCACGGTGCGGGCAACGAGCACGACATGCGCGCCTTCACGGGCAAAGGCTCTGGCAACGGCGGCGCCAATGCCGCGGGACGCGCCGGTGATCACCGCAATGCGGCCGTCGAGAATGCCGGTCATGAAACTCTCAGCAAATGTGGTTTGGTCAGGAAGCCTCGGCCAGCAGGGAGAGCTGCCGGACGTTCGACCCGTCGTTCTGGTCAATCAGCGCAATCGGATAGTCGCCGGTGAAGCAAGCATCGCAATATTGCGGGTTTTCATTGTTGCGCGCGGCCTCGCCGACGGCCTTGTAGAGGCCGTCATGAGAGATGAAGGCGAGACTGTCGACGCCGATAAGCTCCGCCATCTCTTCCACAGACATTTTCGCGGCGAGCAGTTTTTCCCGCTCCGGCGTATCGACACCATAGAAGCAGGAATGGGTCGTCGGCGGGCTGGCGATCCGCATATGAACTTCCTTGGCCCCGGCGGCCCGGACCATTTCGACGATCTTGGTCGAGGTGGTACCGCGGACGATGGAATCGTCCACCAAGATGACGCGCTTGCCCTTGAGCTGGGCGGAGTTCGCGTTGTGCTTCAGCTTCACGCCGAGATGGCGGACATGATCCGTCGGCTCAATGAAGGTCCGGCCGACATAGTGGTTCCGGATGATACCGAGATCGAAGGAAATACCCGCTGCCGCCGCATACCCGATGGCCGCCGGAACGCCGGAATCAGGCACCGGGACGACAACGTCGGCATCGACATGACTTTCCGTGGCCAGCACCGCACCGATTTCCTTGCGGGCGTTATAGACGCTCTTGCCTTCCATCACGCTGTCAGGCCGGGCGAAGTAGATATATTCGAAGATGCAGAAGCGGCTCGGCTTGTTGGCGAAGGGTTTCAGAGACTGAACGCCTTTGCTCGTGATGACGACAACCTCGCCCGGTTCCACATCACGCACATAGTCGGCGCCGATGATGTCGAGCGCGCAGGTCTCCGAGGCAAGGATATGCGCATCGCCCAGCTTGCCGAGCACCAGCGGACGAACGCCGTACGGATCGCGGATGCCGATCAGCGAGTCGCGGGAGAGGCAGATCAGGGAATAGGCACCGACGATCTTCTGCATGGCGTCGACCACCCGGTCCAGCACGGTGTGCTGCGGGCTGCGCGCGACCAGATGGATGATGGTTTCGGTGTCCGAGGTGGACTGGAACAGACAGCCCTGGCGGACCAGGCTGTCGCGCAGGTCGATGGCGTTGGTCAGGTTGCCGTTATGGCAGAGCGCCATGCCGCCGAATTCGAAATCCGCGAAGAGCGGCTGGACGTTCCGGAGGTTGGCCCCGCCGGTGGTGGCGTACCGGTTGTGCCCGATGGAGGCATGGCCCTTGAGCTGGTTGATGATCTTTGCCGACTCGTCGCCAAAGTTTTCACCGACATGGCCCAGTGCCCGGTGGGCATGGAAATGAACGCCGTCCCAGGAAACGATACCGCAGGATTCCTGTCCGCGATGTTGCAGGGAGTGCAGGCCGAGAGCCGTCAGGGCTGCCGCATCAGGAGCGCCAAAGACGCCGAAGACGCCGCATTCCTCATGAAGATGATCGTCGTCCCAATCGGGGGACCGGTCCAACGGTTGTTTCAGATCCGTCACGGCGACATCCTCCTGCCGGTTGCTGTCCATGGTACATTCATCGAAAGCGCTAATCCGTGCTCTCGATGACCTTCTCCAGTCCCCGACGTTGATCGGCAGTATACCCGTCGCCGTTCTTCGGCGCATCGGATTTTGCCGGCGGGCTGATCAGACGTTCGAAAAGCAGTTTTTCCGTTTGCTTGCGGGCATTCGTGCCGGCTGTCCCGGCGGCGTCCCGGAGTTTCGGTCGCAATTTGGGCGGCACGAGGCTGACAAGGGTTTCGGCCCCCTGCTCGACGAGAGGCAATGTGCGCGCTTCGGTTACCCATTGCGGATAGCCATCATCCTCGATCAGCCAGTTCAGTCCGAGATAGAGCAAGCAAACCAGTACCGCGCCACG
>NZ_CAXBDC010000007.1:0-76545 GCF_963974195.1 uncultured Nisaea sp. | reverse complement strand
TCATCAGGTTGATATCTTCGACCGCGATGCTTCCGCGATTGCGGAAATACACCACAAGGATGGCAAGGCCGATGGCAGCCTCCGCCGCGGCGACCGTCAGCACGAAGAGTGCGAAGATCTGACCGACTAGATCGTTCAGGAAGACCGAGAAACTCACCAGATTGATGTTCACCGCGAGCAGCATCAGCTCGATCGACATCATGATGATGATCACGTTCTTCCGGTTCAGGAAGATCCCGAACATGCCGAGCGTGAAGAGGACGGCGGCGACCGTCAGGTAATGCGCCAGACCGATTTCCAACATGATCAGACCCCTTCCCCACGCTGCACTTTGACGACTTCAACAGTCTCTTCCGTGGTCCGGGCCAACTGCGCCGAGATGCGCTGACGCTTGACGCCCTGACGCGTCCGCAGTGTCAGCACGATAGCGCCGATCATTGCGATCAGCAGGATCAGCCCGGCCGACTGGAAGAGGTAGACATAGCGGGTATAGAGCAGCGCGCCGAGCGCGTGGGTATTGGTCACGGCCGTCGGATCCGGCGCCGGTGCCGCCGTGATCAGATCGGGCGCGATCACCCAGCTCGTCACCACGAAGAACAGCTCGGCGAAAATCACCACCCCGATCAGCAGGCCGATCGGCAGGTATTTCATGAAGCCCTGACGCAGTTCGACGAAATTGATGTCGAGCATCATGACAACGAAGAGGAACAGCACTGCGACCGCACCGACATAGACGACGACCAGGATCATGGCGATGAATTCGGCGCCGATCAGAACGAACAGGCCCGCCGCGTTAAAGAAGGCCAGGATCAGGAACAGAACCGAATGAACCGGGTTCCGGGACGAAACCACCATGACGCCCGAGGCAATGGTGATCGCGGCAAAGACATAGAATATGAGTGCCTGGATCATCCGCGCCCCCGCCCCGCCGGAAGTCCGGCGGGTAATTTGTGAGTCATCTCAGCCATTTTATCGGCGTTCTTCATGTTTCCCTCGCCCCCAAGCAGCCCTTAGCGATACGGCGCTTCGACGGTCAGATTATGCGCGATCTCGCGCTCCCAGCGGTCCCCGTTCGCGAGCAGCTTGTCCTTGTTGTAGAACAGCTCCTCACGGGTTTCCGTGGCGAATTCAAAGTTCGGCCCCTCGACGATGGCGTCGACCGGGCAGGCCTCCTGACAGAAACCGCAATAGATGCATTTCGTCATGTCGATATCGTAGCGGGTCGTCCGCCGGCTGCCGTCGTCACGCGGCTCGGCCTCGATGGTGATGGCCTGGGCCGGGCAGATCGCCTCGCACAGCTTGCAGGCAATGCAGCGCTCTTCCCCGTTGGGATAACGGCGCAGGGCATGCTCACCACGGAAACGGCTGCTGAGCGGCCCCTTCTCGTAGGGATAGTTGATCGTCACCTTCGGCTTGAAGAAGTACTTCAGGGTCAGATACATGCCCGAAAGCAGTTCCCACAGCAGCAGGCCGCGCGCGCTTTGTTGCAACGTGCTCATGGCTCAGCCTCTCTCCATCGTGCGCGTTTGTTTCGCGTCTGGCGTCATTATGTCCGTCCTCATCCCAGCACCGGCGCGGGTACCCAGTCGAAGGCCACCAGCACACCGGCGGTCAGCACGACCCAGAGCAGCGAGAACGGCAGGAACACTTTCCAGCCCAGCCGCATCAGCTGGTCATAGCGGTAGCGCGGGAAGGTCGCCCGGACCCACAGGAAGAAGAACAGGACAAAGGCAATCTTGGCGAAGAACCAGATCGGCCCCGGTATCCAGTTGAACGGTGCGATATCGAACAGTGGCAACCAGCCGCTCATCAGGATCATGTTCGCGTATTCACCAAGGAAGAACAGGGCGAAGGTCATCGAGGAATACTCGACGAAATAGCCCGCAACCAGCTCCGACTCGCCTTCGGGAAGATCGAACGGCGCCCGGTTGGTCTCGGCCAGTGCCGAGACGAAGAAGATCACGAACATCGGCAGCAGCGGAATGGCAAACCACACCGTTTTTTGCGCTTCGACAATGGCGCTGAGGTTCAGCGAGCCGACGCAAAGCAGCACGGTGATCATCACGAAGCCGATGGACACTTCATAGGAGACCATCTGCGCCGCGGACCGAAGCGCGCCCAGGAAGGCGTATTTAGAGTTCGAGGCCCAGCCTGCCATGATCACGCCATAGACCCCGAGCGAGGAGATCGCGAAGAGATACAGCACGCCGACATTGATATCCGCCAGCACCATGCCCGCATCGAACGGGATCACCGCCCAGGCGATCATGGCCAGGATGAAGGTCAGCATCGGCGCCATGGCGAACATGATCTTGTTCGCGCCCGCCGGCAGGATGGTTTCCTTGGCGAACAGTTTCACGCCGTCGGCAAGCGGCTGCAGCAGGCCGAACGGACCGACAACGTTCGGTCCCTTCCGCATCTGCATGGCGCCAATCACCTTGCGTTCGAAATAGGTGAGATACGCGACGGCCACCAGCAGCGGCACCACAATGGCGAGAATCTGCGCCAGAATGATCGCTGTCGGGATCACGTAGGTTTCGAGGATCGCATCCATGCCCACTTAACTCCTCACCCCTCGGTCCCGGTCTTGGCCTGCTTGGGCAGGACAAAGACTTCCGTGCATTCGGCCATCGTCTGGGAGGCCCGGCTGATCGGGTCGGTCATGTAGAAATTCTCGACCGTCGTTCCAAAACCTGTCTCGGACATGGCGCCTTCGGTACCGAAGGGACCCCATGCCGCTTCCGGCGCGATATCGATCTCGGTGAAGATCTCGTTCGACTTCCGCAGAGCGGCGCGAAGCTGCTCCTGGCTGTCATACGGCAATGTTGCACCAAGATGCGCCGAGAGAGCCCGGACAATAGCCCAGTCCTCGCGTGCCTCGCCCGGCGGGAAAGTCGCCCGGAGCGCCATCTGAACCCGGCCTTCCGTGTTCACGTAAAGGCCGTCTTTTTCCGTATAGGCAGCACCCGGCAGGATAACGTCCGCGCGGTGTGCACCACGATCGCCATGATGGCCCTGATAAATCACGAAGGCATCGCCGAGACGTTGGGTATCGATCTCGTCCGCACCAAGCAGGTAGACGGCCTTGATCGCCCCCTTGGAAGCACCGTCGAGCATACCCGCGACATCGGCACCGCCCTCGCCCGGCAGGAAGCCGAGATCGAGACCGCCGACACGGGATGCCGCCGTATGCAGAACGCTGAAGCCGTTCCAGGCCGGAACCTCGTTACCGTCCTCGTCCTTTGAGGCAGGCACAAGCATTCCGGTGCTTTCCGCGATCTTCCGTGCCGTCGCCAGAACCGCCGCCCCGTCTTCACGGGTCAGCGCGCCCATGCCGAGGATGATCATCGGCTTTTTGGCGTCCTTCAGCACGGAGGCAAAAGCGTTCTTGCCGTCCGCGACTTCGGTCAGGGTCTGTGCACCGGCGCCCAGATGATCATATTTGTAAGTCAGATCGACCGGCGCACCGATCAGGCCAACCTTGAGGCCGCCGGCGAGCCAGCGCTTGCGGATGCGGGCGTTCAGAACAGCGGCATCCCAGCGCGGATTGGCTCCGACGATCAGAATGGCGTCCGCCTCTTCAATCCCGGCAACCGTCGCGTTGAAGAGATAACCGGCCCGGGTCGTCGCATCGAGCTTGGCGCCGTCCTGACGGCAATCCAGGTGCGGCGAGCCCAGCGCGGTCATCAGGCCCTTCAAGGCAAACATGGCCTCAACGTCAACCGTGTCGCCTGCGACAGCGGCGATTTCAGCGCCCTTGAGACCTTTCAGCTTCGCGGCGATGGCAGCGAAAGCATCATCCCACGAAACCGGCTGCAGCTTGCCGTCCTTGCGCAGATACGGCTTGTCCAGCCGCTGGCGCTTCAGGCCGTCACAGGCATACCGCGTCTTGTCGGAGATCCACTCTTCGTTGACCTCTTCATGCAGGCGCGGCAGCACCCGGAGCACTTCGGAGCCACGGGCATCAACCCGGATGTTCGAGCCGAGCGCGTCCATCACATCGATGGTCTCGGTCTTGCGCAGCTCCCAGGGCCGCGCCACGAAGGCGTAGGGCTTGGAGGTCAGCGCACCGACCGGGCAAAGGTCGATGACGTTGGCCGACAGCTCACTGTCGAGCGCCTTTTCCAGATAGGTCGTGATCTCGGCATTCTCACCACGGCCGAGCAGGCCCATATCGGTGACACCGGCGACTTCGGTCGAGAAACGGACGCAGCGCGTGCAATGGATGCAGCGGGTCATGACGGTTTCGACCAGCGGGCCCATATACTTGTCTTCGACGGCCCGCTTGTTCTCGTCATAGCGGCTGGAATGATGACCAAAGGCCATCGCCTGATCCTGCAGATCGCATTCGCCGCCCTGGTCGCAGATCGGGCAATCCAGCGGGTGGTTGATCAGGAGGAACTCCATCACCCCTTCCCGCGCTTTCTTGACCAGATCCGTGTCCGTGCGGATGACCATGCCGTCGCCGGCCGGCATCGCACAGGACGCGACCGGTTTCGGCGAACGCTCCATCTCCACCAAGCACATCCGGCAATTGCCCGCGATGGACAGGCGCTCGTGATAGCAGAAGCGCGGTACTTCGGCGCCGGCCTCTTCGCAAGCCTGCAACACGGAGGCACCAGCCGGAACTTCGACCTCCAGCCCGTTGACTGTCAATTTAGGCATTGCGATCTCCCCGCAAGCACGTTCCCGTCGGGCGCATCATTCCGCGGCCTCCAATACCGGTAATACCGGCTGACCGGCCTTGCGGGCCTCGATCCGGCGTTCGACTTCCGGCCGGAAGTGCCGGAGAAGCCCCTGGATCGGCCATGCCGCGGCATCGCCCAGCGCACAGATCGTGTGACCTTCGATCTGCTTGGTAACTTCATAAAGCGCGTCGATTTCCTCGACCTCTGCCTCGCCCCGGACCAGCCGGTCCATGACCCGGTACATCCAGCCGGTGCCTTCACGGCACGGCGTGCACTGGCCGCAGCTCTCATGCTTGTAGAAATACGAGAGGCGCGCGATGGCGCGGACGATATCGGTCTGCTTGTTCATGACAATGACGGCAGCCGTGCCGAGACCGGAACCGACACCGCGCAGGGTGTCGAAATCCATGATCACGTCATCGCAAACCGATTTCGGCATCATCGGCACGGAAGATCCGCCCGGAATGACGGCCAGAAGATTGTCCCAGCCGCCGATCACGCCGCCACAATGCTTTTCGAGCAGTTCCTTGAGCGGAATGCCCATCTCTTCCTCGACATTACACGGCTGCTCGACATGGCCGGAAATGCAGAAGAGCTTGGTGCCGGAATTCTTCGGTGTCCCGAGATCGGCGAACCACTGGGAGCCGCGCCGCAGGATTTCGGGAACAACCGCGATACTCTCGACATTGTTCACTGTCGTCGGGGAGCCATAAAGGCCGACCCCCGCCGGGAATGGCGGCTTCAGGCGCGGCTGGCCTTTCTTGCCTTCCAGGCTTTCCAGAAGCGCGGTTTCCTCGCCGCAGATATAGGCGCCGGCACCGCGATGCAGGATGACGTCGAAATCGTAGCCGGAGCCACAGGCATTCTTGCCGATCAGTCCGGCATCGTATGCCTGGTCGATCGCCGCCTGGAGGCGCATCGCCTCGTTATAGAACTCGCCACGGATATAGATGAAAGCCGCAGTGGCCCGCATCGCATAACCGCCAATGAGACAGCCTTCTATCAGCTTGTGCGGATCGTTCCGGATGATCTCCCGGTCCTTGCACGTGCCCGGTTCCGACTCGTCGGCGTTGACCACGAGATAATGCGGTTTGTCCTTCACCTCTTTCGGCATGAAGGACCATTTCACGCCGGTCGGGAAACCCGCGCCGCCGCGTCCGCGCAGCCCGGAATTCTTCACATCTTCGACGATGTCTTCCGGGCTGCGGGTAAGGATCTGTTTCGTGGTGCTCCAGTCGCCGCGCTTGCGGGCGCCTTCAAGGCCCCAGTCGAACCAGCCGTAGAGGTTTGTGAAGATGCGGTCCTCGTCCCTCAACATCACTTGTCTCCCGTGTTGGCGTCAGCGGCCTCGGCGGCAGCAGGCTGGGCTTCGTAGGTACGCACAGCGTCGTTGTCCTTGTAGGACAGCAGGGTCTGCGCGCCCTTCTCCGGCTCGGACACATTCCGTCCCGAGAGCGAGCCCACGGGCGGCACCTCGCCCTTTTTCAGAGAATCGAGCAGCTTCGCCGTATTCTCGTAATTGGCGTCTTCGTAGAAATCGTCATTCACCTGCAGGATCGGCGCATTGGCGCAGGCACCAAGACACTCAACCTCAAGCAAAGTGAACATGCCGTCGTCACTGGTCTGGTGATTGTCGAGACCAAGCTTGTCCTTGATGCATTTCATCACCTGATCGGAGCCACGCAGCCAACACGGCGTCGTGGTACAGGCCTGCAGGAAGTACTTCCCGACAGGCTTCAGGTTGTACATCGTGTAGAAGGTCGCCACTTCCAGAACGCGGATGCGCGGCATTTTCAGCTTCTCGGAGATCACGTCGATCGCCGCCAGCGGTATCCAGTTGTCGTGCTGGCGCTGGGCCAGATCGAGCAACGGCATCACCGCGCTGGCCTGACGGCCTTCCGGATATTTGGCAATGATCGCATCTGCCTTCGCCATATTCTCGGGCGTGAAGGCAAAGCTCTCGGGCTGGTTCTCGGCGATGTCGATACCGCTCACCGGTCAATCTCCCCGAACACAATATCAAGCGAGCCAATGATGGCGACCGTGTCGGCCAGCATGTGCCCTTTGGACAAGAAATCCATGGCGGACAGGAACGAAAATCCGGGAGCCCGGATCTTGCAGCGATAAGGTTTGTTGGTGCCGTCGGAGACCAGGAACACCGCGAACTCGCCTTTCGGCGCTTCGACAGCCGTGTAGGTCTCGCCGGCCGGTACGTGATAGCCCTCGGTATAAAGCTTGAAGTGATGGATCAGTGCTTCCATCGAGTGCTTCATTTCGCCGCGGCTCGGCGGAGCGACCTTCCGGTCTTCGGTTTTGACCGGACCGCCCGGCATCTTCTCGATGCACTGCCGGATGATTTTCAGGCTCTCCCGGACTTCCCTGATGCGCACCAGATACCGCGCGTAGCAGTCACCGGTCTTGCCAATCGGAATATCAAAGTCGAGCTCGTTATAAACGTCATAAGGCTGCGACTTGCGCAGGTCCCACGCGAGGCCGGAGGCCCGGATGCAGGGGCCGCTGAAACCGATAGCCTGCGCCTCTTCCGCGGTGACGACACCGATATCCACGGTGCGTTGCTTGAAGATACGATTTTCCGTCAGCAGGCTCTCGATATCGTCCATCAGAGCCGGGAAAGTCTCGGTCCAGGCCATGATATCGTCCAGCAGCCCGGGCGGAATATCCATGGCAACGCCACCAGGGCGGAAATAAGCCGCGTGCAGACGCGCACCGCAGGCCCGCTCATAGAACTCCATGAGCTTCTCTCGCTCTTCAAAGCCCCAGAGCAGCGGCGTCATGGCGCCGACATCGATGGCAAAGGTGGTGATGTTCAGCAGGTGGTTCAGGATGCGCGAGATCTCGGCATAGAGCACCCGGATATACTGACCGCGCTTCGGCACTTCGATACCCAGCAGCTTTTCGACCGCCAGCGCATAGGCATGTTCCTGGGACATCGGCGCGACGTAATCGAGCCGGTCAAAATACGGAACCGCCTGCAGATACGTCTTGTACTCGATCAGCTTCTCGGTGCCGCGATGCAGCAGACCGATATGCGGATCGGCCCGTTCGACGATCTCGCCGTCCATTTCCAGCACCAGTCGCAGCACGCCGTGAGCGGCAGGATGCTGCGGGCCGAAATTCAGCGTAAGCGGCTTGATTTGCGCTTCAGCCATCAGGAAGCCCCCTCTTCGGCCTGGTCTTCCGCTTTCTCGTCACCCGGCAGGAGCGAACGCGCCCCTTCCCACGGGCTGAGGAAATCGAAACTGCGGAAATCCTGAACCAGTTTCACCGGCTCGTAGACAACCCGCTTTTGCTCATCGTCATAGCGAACCTCGACATGACCGGTGAGCGGAAAGTCCTTGCGCAGCGGATGACCTTCAAAACCGTAATCCGTCAGCAAGCGGCGCAGGTCCGGATGGTTCGAGAAGAACACGCCATACATGTCCCAGGTCTCGCGCTCGAACCAGTCGGCCGAGGGAAACACGCCACAGACAGACGGAACGGGCGTCACTTCGTCGGTCGCGACCTTGACCCGGATCCGGTGATTCTGCTGCACGCTGAGCAGATTGTAGACGACGTCGAAGCGTTGCTCGCGGGCCGGGTAATCGGTGCCGCAAAGGTCAACCAGACAACGGAAACGGCATTGCGAATCATCCCGCAGGAACGTCAGAACCCTGACGATATACTGGGGGTGCGTGCGGACCACGAGCTCGTCGAGAATGAAACCGATCTCGACAAGTTCAGTTTCGAGCTGGCCTGACAGATAGTCCGCCAGCTCTCTCTGTATTTGTGTCGGTGTTGCCATGCTGTCGTCTGCCTCTGCCTGGCGTTGGTCCGGACCCGGTTTAGCGGGCGATCGTCGAAGTGCGCTTGATCTTCTTCTGAAGCTGGAGAAGCCCGTAAAGAAGAGCCTCGGCCGTCGGCGGACAGCCGGGCACATAGACATCAACCGGCACGACTCGGTCGCAACCGCGGACCACGGAATAGGAATAGTGATAATAACCGCCGCCGTTGGCGCAGGAGCCCATTGAGAGCACCCAGCGCGGCTCGGCCATCTGGTCGTAAACCTTGCGCAGAGCCGGCGCCATCTTGTTCGTTAGCGTACCGGCAACGATCATCACGTCGGACTGACGCGGGCTCGGCCGGAACACCATGCCAAACCGATCAAGGTCATATCGGCTGGCGGCCGAATGCATCATCTCGACGGCGCAGCAGGCAAGACCGAAGGTCATCGGCCAGAGCGAGCCGCTGCGGGCCCAGTTGAAAAGCTTGTCGGCCTGAGCGACGACGAAGCCCTTTTCGTTCAGCTCGTCGCCGACAGCCTTCAGGATAGCGTCCTGGTCGGCACCCGGCGGAAGCGGGCGAAGATCCTGCGAAGCCTGCATAACGGGTCTCACTCCCATTCCAGCGCGCCTTTGCGCCATTCGTAGACGAATCCGATCGTCAGTACGCCAAGGAAGACAATCATCGACCAGAAGCCGAAGAGGCCAATCCCGCCGAGCGAGATCGCCCAGGGAAACAGGAAGGCCACTTCGAGGTCGAAGATGATGAAGAGGATGGCGACGAGATAGAACCGTACATCGAACTGGCCGCGAGAATCGTTAAACGCCTCGAAGCCACATTCGTAAGCAGAAACCTTTTCCGAATCAGGCCGCTGGTTCACCACAAGCAGCGATCCGATCACCATCGCGAGGCAGAGCCCGATCGCAACGGCGAGGAAAATCAGAATAGGCAAATATTCCCGGAGGATATCGCTCATATCTTCAGCTCTCTCTCATGCCCGGCGCGTTGAGGTGGTTATTAAGATACACCCACGCCTTGTTACCGGGCGCACTATAGTTCCATAGCGCCGCCAAGAAAAGCCCGCGTCGCCACAGAACGACCGAAAGAATTCTTTAAATTCCGACGCTTGTAACGCATTTAGCGGCCTCGGTCGATGACCGGGCCGTATACAGTTCCAGAATTGATTTAACTAAAGATAAATGGCGGGAGTGACGGGACTCGAACCCGCGGCCTCCGGCGTGACAGGCCGGCGCTCTAACCAACTGAGCTACACCCCCGTTTCTCGGGCCGCGGTGCCGTCTGTTTGGCGGCGCCCCCGACGAGGAGGCGCTTATTTACGTTGACCCCCATGGAGTGTCAAGCGCGATGGATTAGAAAAATGACACTTTTTTTGACCGACCTGCTCCAGCCCCCGGAAATGTCCGGTTTCCGGGAGAAATTTCTTTATTCTCACGGACGAAACACCAAACATAAGTTACAGAAGTTAGACAGATGGACCAGAACGGGACCCTCCTCCGATGATGACGGAACGCGATTATGACCGACTCAGAAAACTTACCGCCATGCTCGCCAGCGAGAGCGATGGAGAGGTACTGAACGCGGTCGACGCCATCAGTAACATCCTGAACCAGTACGGACTGGTCTGGGGCGACCTGCTGCTGCCCAGGAAGTTCCTGAAGGTGCGTGATGCCCAGAACGACGATCTCACGGTTCAGCCCAAGAGCACCGAGCCCCTGGACCCTACCCGGGCTTCTCCAAAGCAGATGTATGAGATTTTGCTGGCCAGCCCGCGAGTCTCGATTGAGACCAAGCGGGATATCCGTGACTACGCAAAAGAAGTTTCGGAGAATCGGGTGAGCCCGAAAACAAGGGCCGACCTGCAGGCGATGTATCGTTACGCAATCATGCAAGGCCGGCACATATAGCGTTCGCCTCGGAAGTGGTGGGCGCTGACGGGATCGAACCGCCGACCCTCTCGGTGTAAACGAGATGCTCTGCCAGCTGAGCTAAGCGCCCGTTCCGTGGCGGGGATATGTATTCCCCTAACGAAAACGCCGCCCCTTCTAGCAGGGACGGCGTCACGCGAAAAGAGAAGAAATAGGCAGCGTTAATTCAAAGAGTCTTTCAGGCCCTTGCCGGCCTTGAATTTCGGCTGTTTCGACGCGGCGATTTGAATTTTTTCACCGGTCCGCGGGTTACGGCCTTCGCTCGCGGCGCGCGACGCCACACTGAAAGTGCCAAAGCCAACCAGCCTGACCTCATCACCGGATTTCAGCGCGGAGGTAATGGAGTCGAGTACAGCGTCGACGGCGGAAGACGCATCGGCTTTTGTCATATCAGCGGAATCGGAAACGGCCGCGACGAGCTCATTCTTATTCACGTTATAGCCCCCCTATCAAATGATAGAATCACTCAGAAATTGACCGGATTACCGGCCCAATTGGTCAGTTACTCTAAATCGCGGGAAACGCGGGCGTCAATCTCGTAACTGGCGGATTTCCGCAGAATTTCAGGGATCATCATGTTCTCAAAATAATTTACGCACAATTTCAGTTCAAACGGTATGCATGAAAAACAGAAAGCCCCGGCTCGAAAGCCGGGGCTAAACTGTATTCTTTGTTACCGGCCGGTATCTTGGCCGATCACTCTAATGTGTTGTCAGAGTTTTCTCGTTTTTGCCGTCAGCAGCAGCCACCGGTTCAATCACGATCTCTTCCGGATCAATCGGCACCAACGGTTTCGTCAATGCGGTGGAAAGCACCTCGTCAACAGTCGAGACCGGGATGATTTCCAGGCCTTCCTTGACGTTGTCAGGGATCTCCGCGAGGTCCTTCTCGTTATCCTTCGGAATGAGGACAACCTTGAGGCCACCGCGTAGCGCCGCCAGGAGCTTTTCCTTCAAGCCGCCGATCGGCAGAACGCGGCCACGCAACGTTACCTCACCGGTCATGGCAACATCACGCCGCACGGGAATGCCGGTCAGGACGGACACAATGGACGTCACCATACCAACGCCGGCGGAAGGTCCGTCTTTTGGCGTCGCCCCTTCCGGAACGTGCACATGGATATCCCTGTTCTCCAAGCTCTTCAGCGGAATACCGAACATGAAGGCACGGGATTTCACGAAGCTTTCCGCAGCCTGAATCGATTCGCGCATGACATCGCCGAGCTTGCCGGTCGAAATCACCTTGCCCTTGCCGGGTACGGTTACCGATTCGATGGAGAGCAACTCGCCGCCGACTTCGGTCCAGGCAAGCCCCGTGGTGACACCGACCAGATCGTTTTCCTCGGCCTCGCCATACCGGTACTTCCGGACGCCCGCGTATTTTTCAAGATTCTCGGGCGTCACTTCGACCGTCTTGACGCCGTCCATCAGGATTTCCTTGACCGACTTGCGCGCCAGATTGGCGAGCTCCCGCTCAAGATTACGGACACCGGCTTCACGGGTGTAGTAGCGGACCAGATCACGCAGACCGTCGTCTGTGATCGACCATTCGCCTTTTTTCAGACCGTGCTGTTCGATCTGCTTACTGATCAGGTGGCGTTTGCAGATCTCCACCTTCTCGTCTTCGGTGTAGCCGGAGATACGAATGATCTCCATCCGGTCGAGCAGCGGCTGCGGCATGCGAAGCGTATTCGCCGTCGTGACGAACATCACATCCGACAGGTCATAATCGACTTCCAGATAGTGATCCTGGAAAGTCGTGTTCTGCTCCGGATCGAGCACTTCCAGCAGCGCCGACGACGGGTCGCCCCGATAGTCGTTACCGAGCTTGTCGATTTCATCGAGCAGGAACAGCGGGTTTGAGAATTTCGCCTTCTTCATCCCCTGAATGACCTTGCCCGGAAGAGATCCGATATAGGTCCGGCGATGCCCGCGCACTTCGGCTTCGTCACGCACGCCGCCAAGCGACATCCGGACGAAATTCCGGCCTGTGGATTCAGCGATGGATTTGCCCAGCGAGGTCTTGCCGACGCCCGGAGGGCCGACGAGGCAGAGGATCGGCCCCTTCACCTTGCCGGTGCGCTGTTGCACGGCGAGATATTCGAGGATCCGTTCCTTGACCTTCTCAAGCCCGTAATGATCCCGGTCGAGAATCGACTGGGCGTGCCTGATGTCTTTCTTGACCCGGGAGCGTTTCTTCCACGGAATCGCCAGCAGCCAGTCCAGATAGTTGCGGACAACGGTCGCTTCCGCGGACATCTGGCTCATGTTGCGCAGCTTCTTCAGCTCCGCATCGGCCTTCTCGCGCGCTTCCTTGCTGAGCTTCGTCTTGCGAATCCGCTCTTCAAGCTCGACCAGTTCGTCACGGCTGTCGTCGGTTTCGCCGAGTTCCTTCTGAATGGCCTTCATCTGCTCATTCAGATAATACTCGCGCTGGGTCTTCTCCATCTGCCGCTTGACGCGGTTCCGGATGCGCTTTTCGACCTGCAGAACGCCGATCTCGCCTTCCATGAAGCCGTAGACCCGCTCGAGACGCTCGATGACCGTCTCGCTTTCAAGCAGTTCCTGCTTCTCGGCGATTTTCAAAGCCAGATGAGAAGCGATGGTGTCCGTCAGCTTTGCCGGGTCCTCGATCTGGTTGACCGACACCAGCACTTCCGGCGGAATCTTCTTGTTCAGCTTGATATATTGTTCGAACTGTCCAACCACGGCGCGGGAAAGCGCTTCCTGTTCCGGCTCGTCGCTTTCCTCGTCGATAATCGGCTCGGCGAAGGCTTCAAAGAAATCTTCGTTTTCCTTGAATTCGGTAATCCGCGCGCGCTGAACGCCCTCGACCAGTACCTTGACGGTACCGTCCGGCAATTTCAGAAGCTGCAGCACAGTACCGACTGTACCGACCGTGTAGATATCGTCCGGCGAAGGATCGTCGTCGGCAGCATTCTTCTGCGTTACCAGAAGGATCTGCTTGTCATCCTTCATGACATCTTCGAGAGCGCGCACTGATTTGTCGCGGCCGACGAAAAGCGGGACGATCATATGCGGAAAGACGACGATGTCGCGCAGCGGAAGGACGGGATAACTCGAGGTGCCTGTCTCTTGCATCAGTCTTTCAACTCTCTCCCCTCTGCAAAACGGCTTCCGGGAGGGGAGAACGCCCGGACAAGCCGCTATTTAAATGGCGTTCTCCCGACACCGTTCAAGTCGGGAGAAAATCATGCGCTAGAGCCAACGTCCTCGCGCCGCTCTCCGTGGACCATGATCGGTGCCGCACCATTCTCGACTGTATCGCCGTTGATGATGATCTCCTCGACATCGGTCATGCCGGGCAGATCGAACATCGGATCCAGCAGAATGCCTTCCATGATGGAACGCAGACCACGGGCACCGGTCTTCCGTTCAATGGCCTTCTCGGCAATCGCCTGAAGAGCTTCCTCACGGAATTCCAGATTGACGTTTTCCATCTCGAACAACCGCTGATACTGCTTGACCAGCGCGTTCTTCGGCTTGGTCAGGATCTCGACCAGAGCCTCGTTGTCGAGGTCTTCCAGGGTAGCGACGACCGGCAGGCGGCCGACGAATTCGGGAATGAGCCCGAACTTCAGCAGATCCTCGGGCTCGACCTCGCGCAGAACTTCACCGGTACGGCGATCATCGGGATCCTTCACATCGGCACCGAAGCCGATGGAAGAACCTTGCGAGCGGTTCGAGATAATTTTCTCGAGACCTGCGAAAGCGCCGCCACAAATGAACAGGATGTTCGTCGTATCGACCTGCAGGAATTCCTGCTGCGGATGCTTGCGCCCGCCCTGCGGCGGCACAGAAGCGACGGTGCCTTCCATGATCTTCAGCAGAGCCTGCTGCACACCCTCACCCGACACATCGCGGGTAATCGAGGGGTTGTCGGACTTGCGGCTGATCTTGTCGACCTCGTCGATATAGACGATGCCGCGCTGGGCCCGCTCGACATTGTAGTCGGCCGCCTGCAGCAGCTTCAGGATGATATTCTCGACATCTTCACCGACATAGCCTGCTTCGGTCAGGGTCGTTGCGTCCGCCATGGTGAAGGGGACATCGATGATCCGGGCCAGGGTCTGGGCCAGCAGCGTCTTACCGCAACCGGTCGGGCCAACAAGCAGGATGTTGGATTTCGCCAACTCAACATCGTTGTTTTTGCTCGAATGCGACAGCCGTTTGTAATGGTTGTGCACCGCGACGGACAGGATCCGCTTCGCATAGGGCTGGCCGATTACGTAATCGTCCAGGACATCCATTATGTCGCGAGGTGTCGGAACACCATCGCGCGACTTCACCAGCGTGGTCTTGTGCTCTTCACGGATGATATCCATGCAGAGCTCGACGCATTCGTCGCAGATAAAGACCGTCGGGCCCGCAATCAGTTTGCGGACCTCGTGCTGACTCTTGCCGCAGAACGAGCAGTACAAGGTGTTCTTCGAATCACCACCGTTCGTGCTTCCGCCGGATTTGCTCATCTTATCCACATTCGTTACGGGACGGCTGAATGGTCATGTTAGCCAAAGGCGCCGAAGCCGCACAACGTGAAAAAATCACATCATGCCAAACTACGGCTACACAGCCCGGTGCGGTCATGCCGCAGAACAGCCCCGTCAGCCATCTCGGGCGGGGCCGTTCCTGTTCCCGGCCGGTCAGCTCTTGGCGTCTTCGTCCTTGGCGTCGACAGGCCGTTTATCAACGACTTCGTCGATCAAACCGAACTTCTTTGCTTCCTCGGGCACCATGAAATTATCGCGTTCCATGCCGGCTTCAATGTCTTCGACCTTGCGACCGGTATGTTTGACGTAAATTTCGTTCAGGCGCGCACGCGTCTTGAGGATTTCGCGGGCGTGAATCTCGATATCGCTCGCTTGTCCCTGGAATCCGCCGGACGGCTGGTGGATCATGATCTTGGCGTTCGGCAGGCAATAACGTTTGCCTGCGGCACCAGCGGTCAGCAGCAGCGAGCCCATGGACGCAGCCTGACCAATGCAGACCGTCGAGACGTCCGGGCGGATATATTCCATCGTGTCGTACATCGCCAGACCGGAGGTCACGACCCCGCCCGGAGAATTGATGTACATGGAGATGTCTTTTTTCGGATTCTCGGCTTCCAGATACAGAAGCTGAGCGCAGACGACGCTCGAAATCGCGTCGTTGATCGGGCCGACAACAAAGATGATCCGCTCCTTCAGGAGGCGGGAATAGATATCGTAGGCCCGCTCCCCGCGGTTGGTCTGTTCGACCACCATGGGGACCAAGGAGTTCATATAGATCTCTGCGGGATCATGCATTGTGTCGGCCTTCATCGGGTTACGTCGCAATCGGTTGGTTAATCTCCATATGGGGCATTCAGCCCCCTATGACTACCCTTCCGCAGCGTCGTCTGTTTCTTTCTTTTTTGCAGCAGACTTTTTCGCCGGAGCTTTCTTTTTCGCAGCCGGCTTCTTGGCTGCAGCCTTCTTCTCCGACTTTTCCTCGTCAGCCGACTCGTCTTCTTCCTTGAAGAGCTCTTCCGCGGAGACCGTCTTGTCGGTCACCTTGGCCATCTCGACAATGAAATCGACAATCTTGTCCTCAAGCAGCGGAGCCCGGATGTTGGCCTGGGCCTGGGCGTTCTGCTGATAGAACTGGACGACCTGCTGTTCCTGCCCCGGATATTTCGAGGCTTCCTGATAGATCGCCCGGGCGACTTCCTCGTCACCGATCGAAATATTGTTCAGGCGACCCACTTCCTGCAGCAGGAGTCCAAGACGGACCCGACGTTCGGCGATACCACGATACTCGGCCTTGTCCTCGTCGCTCAGCGACTCGTCCGCGGCATGGTGGTGATGCTCGTGATCATGGTCATGGCCGTGATCATGGTCGTGGTCGTGATCATGTTGCTGCGGATTCACCGCCTGGCAGATCGCGTCATATTCAGCCTGCACCATGCCATCCGGCACTTCGAAGGAATGCTTCTTCTCAAGCGTGTCGAGAAGAGTCCGCTTCAGCTTGGTACGGGCGGCACCGACATATTCCTGCGAAAGCTGACCCTTGATCGCTTCCTTCAGGGTGTCGAGATCGTCCATGCCGAACAGCTTGGCAAATTCATCATCGATCTTCGGATCGGTGGTCTCGCGGATTTCGGTGACTTCAGTCTCGAAGACCGCTTCCTTGCCGGCCAGAGTGGCCTGACCATAGTCTTCCGGGAAAGTGACCTTCACGTCGAGCTTGTCTTCGGCATTCACGCCGATCAGCTGCTCTTCGAAGCCCGGGATAAAGGTGCCGGAGCCGAGTTCGAGATGGTGACCTTCGGCAGCGCCGCCGTCGAATGCCACGCCGTCGACCATGCCCTTGAAGTTAATCACGACGATATCGCCGGATTTGGACTTCCGCTTCCGCTTGATCGGCTCGGAGCTCTTGTGCTGGGAAGCCAGCTTGCCGATGGCTTCATCAAGATCGGAATCGCCCGGCTCTGCGGTCAGCCGCTCAAGCTCGAGGGTCGAGAAATCGATCGGGGTGATTTCCGGCATGATGTCGACCACCATGCTGAATTCGAGATCGCCGCCTTCGTCGAATTTGGTGATTTCGATCTGCGGCTGTGTCGCGGCCCGGAGATCCCGTTCTTCGAGAGTCTTCTGGGACGTCTCGTTCACGGTTTTTTCCAGCACTTCGCCCATGACGGACGGGCCGTAACGCTTCTTCAACAGCGCTACGGGCACCTTACCCGGACGGAAGCCGGGCATCTGGATGGTCGGGGCGAGCTGCGTCAGGCGCGCATCGACCTCGCCGTTAATGGTCTCGGCGGGAATCACGACCTGGAATTCGCGCTTTAGGCCTTCGGAGGAAGTTTCGGTAACCTGCATTGGTTTTCGCTCAATCTGCTTCGTCTGCGTACGCCCACGATACTCGCGCCATGGCCTGTCCGATGGTGCGGGTGAAGGGACTTGAACCCCCACGGCTTTCGCCACCAGAACCTAAATCTGGCGTGTCTACCAATTCCACCACACCCGCGAGCCCTCTTGGCGTCCATGGAGGCGCCATGTCGTATAGGACCGGCATGGCTATCCGAACCGGCCCGGCACGTCAACTGTTATGGCTTCAGTCGCGGAGTAGCGGTTTAACGGAGGAAGAGACCGCTATTTTCCCGGAAGAGGAATAGGCCCCGCTATTACTTTCGATATCGCTCACGCGATACAGATAATTGATCATCATTCCATGGGCTTGGGCGAGACCCTTTTTCGATGTATCCCCAAGCCAGTTAAGCCGTTCCATCCGGGCACCGTTCGACAGGTGGAAATGTGCAACCGGGTCCTTGGCCTTGCCATCAGGACGGCGTTCCCCGTGAAGATACTGCGCAGCCATGCGGCTGACCGGCATTTTCAAGGCAGCAGCCAATTGCTCATCCTTGTACCAGTCCGGACGTCCCAGAGCCGCTTTCAGCCGCTCACCGTCGCTCTCGCCGTCCACCAGAGGTGCAAGAGCCTTGCGCTCCGCGTTGGTCAGCTCGAAGGCGTCACTGTCCAGTGCCTGCGCCGACCATTTACCGAATCCCGGAATCGGCGACAGGGTTGCAAATTTCTTCAGATTCGGCACGTCGTGCTCGAGCAGTTCGACAACCCGCTTGATCAGGAAGTTGCCGAAACTGATGCCGACAAGCCCCTTCTGCGCGTTGGAGATCGAATAGAAGATCGCCGTGGTGGCCGCTGCCACGTCCCCCATTGGCGCACTCGCATCGAGAATATCGTGCACATTTGCCGCCATTTCCGGCACCAGCGCGACTTCAACGAAAATCAGCGGTTCATGCGGCATGGCCGGGTGGAAATAGGCAAAGCACCGCCGGTCGGAATCGAGCCGGTTCTTCAAATCTTCCCAGGAGCGAATTTCATGAACGGCTTCGTAGGCAATCAGCTTTTCGAGAATCGCGGCCGGGCTCTCCCAGGTGATCTGCGTCAGCTCCAGCAGCCCGACATCGAACCAGGCACTCAGCATCTCACGCAGGTCGTCGGACAGCGCCTTGATCGCCGGTTCCGTGCGCGCGTATTCAAGCATCACGACTCGCATATCGACGAGGAACTTCACGCCTTCCGGCAGCGTCGTGAAACGCTTCAGCAAGCGGCGCCAGCGTGGCTCGAGGGCACGGCGCAGTGCAGCTTCCGCCTTTGTCCGGGCTTCGTCGTTCTTTGCCGCCCTGACGCCTTCTATGGCCTCGTCAACAGCGGCGCGGTCGATCCCGTAATTTTCCGCCAGAAGCTTCAGGAAGCGTAACTGGCCTGTCGGCTCCAGCGCCAGATACATCCCGCCAAGATCGGCCGCGCGGGCCCGGGCGGAAACTTCGTCCGCGCGCACCGTCAGGCAATCTTCCATTTGCTGGCGAACACGTTCCAGATCTTCGTCTGGCAGATCCGGGCGTGGCAGCCCAGAGAACATGTGACGCGTGGAATCGGACAATCCCGACCATGCCTGGCGCAGGTTGGAAAGTGTCCGGTCGATGAAACTTGTCGGTTGATCGTTTGGCATTTTCAAAAGATGGCCCAGCTTTGTCTCGCCTTCAACGCTCTCTTAGTGAAGAATTTTCGGAAAGTGTCGACCAGCCGAGATCTTCGGCGAAAATCCGGGGAAAAATCTCCGGCAAATCTTCCGCGATCAGGCCGGGTCCGAAACGGTTTGCCGCCGCTCCGTTGATCCAGACACCCGCCGCAGCAGCTTCGAAGGCCGGCATGCCTTGTGTCAGCAACCCGAGGATCGTGCCAGCCAGCACATCTCCGGTGCCCCCCGTTGCCAGCCATGGCGGGGCATTGCAGTTGATCGCCGCCCGGCCATCCGGCGCGGCAATGACCGTGTCAGGCCCTTTCAGCACGACAACCGCTCCAACAAGTCCGGCGGCAGCGCGCGCCCTCTCCAGCTTGCTGCCGGAAAGATCGGGAAACAGACGGGAGAATTCGCCCTGATGAGGGGTAAGGACGGCGGGCGCCCTGATCATGCCGGAAAGAGCGCTGGCCTGCCCTGCGAAAACCGTAAGCGCATCCGCATCAAGCACAACAGCCCGCCCCGCCCGAAGCGCCGTCTCCGCAATTGACCGCGTATGCTCTGAAACACCGTGTCCGGGGCCAACAAGGACCGCGTTCTTGCGCCTGTCCTCCAGCAGCGTGCCGAATAGCGCGGCATCATCGGCCGGGGACGTAATCACACCCGGTGCGTCGGCAGAGAATAACGGGCATAGCCCCGAGGCAGCCGCAACGGTCAAAAGTCCGGCCCCGGACCGGCGTGCCGCCCGTGCGGCAAGGCGCCCGGCCCCGGTCATCTCTCCCCCGCAAACAACCGCGTGCCCGCGTGTGTATTTATGGCTGTCTGCATCCGGGCGCGGCAGATCAAAAGCCCACAAATCCGGCGCATTCTCAAAAGTGGCCGGACCAATCTCGCGGAGCACGTCCGGCTTGATCCCGATATCGGTAACGATGAGTTCTCCGGACAATGCCCGGCCCGGATGAAGCAGATGCCCCGGCTTCTTGCGGAAAAACGTCACACTCATTGCAGCCGGGACGGCGATTCCGCGCACGGCGCCAGTGTTTCCGTCGACACCGCTCGGCATATCGATCGCAACCGACGTTAGAGATCCGTCGCCAACCATTTCCCGGGCACGGGACAGAAAATCAAACGCCCGGCCTTCGATATTTCGCGCCAGCCCGGCGCCGAAGAGCGCATCGACCAGCAACTCCGCTCCATCGAGCAGCCCGGGCGCCAGTGCGGCAACGGGGCCATCCCACTTGGCAGCCGCGAGCGCGGCATCGCCCCGGAGGCCCTCAAGCTTCCCCAGCAGCGCCAGCGTTACGTCCCAGCCCCGCTCCCGCAGCAACCGTGCAACGACAAAGCCATCACCGCCATTGTTCCCGGGACCGCAAACAACAAGTGTCCGGCGCGGCGTATACCGGGCGGCAATAACATCGGAGACGGTCCAGCCGGCGGTTTCCATCAACTCGATACCGGGCACGCCGCCGCGAATCGTTAGCCGGTCCGCCTCTCCCATCTCCTCGACACTGAGCAGCGTCAGATCGTCCACATGCCTCTCCAGCCCTTGAGTCGGGCGGAGGATAGGACGAGAGTGCCGGTCTTGGAATGCGGTAAATCCGCGCTGCCCAGTCACCCCGCTCACAACAATCTCTGGAATCCTCGATGACCGTTCTGAACCGTGCTCTTTGGATCGCTCTTGGTTTTGCCGGACTGATCGCCGTCGGTATCGGCGCCTACGGTACACATGCGGCCGGCTTCGACAGCGTCGCCCATGACCGGTTTGCCAGCGCCCTGCTTTACCACCTCGTGCATCTCGGTGCCCTGGCGGTCTCCCTGCTCGTCAGCGGACGCACAACCTCGCCGCTGGCCACGGCAAGCGGCGGCCTGTTTCTGCTCGGGATGCTGCTTTTCTCGGGATCACTCTATGCCAGCGCATTCAGCGGCGGCGCCACGACGACCGCGCTCGCCCCGTATGGCGGCGTGTCCTTCATGCTCGGCTGGCTGACTCTCGGTGTTGCCGGAGCCCGCTCGGTCCCAGGAAAGCTTTAAGGAGAGATAATTCTAAAAGAGGGAGTGGGGCGAGTGATGGGTCTTGAACCCACGACCTCCAGATCCACAATCTGGCGCTCTAACCAGCTGAGCTACACCCGCCACAATTCCGCTCGCTCATTCGCGAGGGCCGTTTACCTACTGTAACATAGCAGGCCCGTCAACCGGTTTACCGTGTCGTCATGCCGGTTCTTTTCAGCCGCCGAAATGCGCCGCCAGCCGGCCGACCGCTTCATCCAGGATCGCGTCCTGCTTGGCAAAGCAGAAACGGATGAAATTCTTCGACGCATTGTTGGAGTAAAAGCCGCTGACCGGCAATGCCGTGACCCCGGCTTCGGTCGTGATGTAGCGGCAGAACGCGGCGTCATCCCCATCGAAACCAAGACCGGAAATATCGACGAACTGAAAATATGTTCCCTCGCACTCGACGCATTCGAAGCCGTTGATCCGGCTCAACCCGTCCGCCAGGCGATCGCGCTTGGCCTGCATCGTATCCCGCAGTCCGTTGAAATAGCTGTCATCCTGCCCGAGGCCAAAGGCGACCGCGCGCTGCAGATTCGGCGCCGTGGTGAAGACCAGGAACTGATGCGCCTTGGAAATCGGCTGCAACAGATCCGCCGGAGCCGTGACATAGCCGACCTTCCAGCCGGTCACGGAGAAAGTCTTGCCGGCGGAGCCGATCCGCACCGACCGGTCCCGCATTCCCGGCAGCGTCATCAGCGGGTGATGCCGGCGACCGTCGAAGGCCATATGTTCGTAAACCTCGTCACAGACCGCGTAGCAGTCATGCTCGATCACGGTCTCGGCGATGACTTTCAGCTCGGCCTCGGTAAACACCTTGGAAGCCGGATTCATCGGTGAGTTCAGCACCACGAGCTTGGTCTTATCGCTGAACGCCGCCTTGAAGGCCGCAACATCGAGTTTCCATTCCGGCGGCCGCAGGGTCACGACTTTGGGAATGCCCCCTGCCCGCTTGATGATCGGCTGATAGCAGTCATATGTCGGCTCGATCAGCACGACCTCGTCGCCCGGCTCGATCAGACCGAAGAAACAGGCGGCCAGCCCTTCGGTCGCCCCCGTGGTGACGATGACCTCGGTCTGCCAGTCCACATCAAGATCATAGAACCGCTTGTTGTGATCGGCGACGGCCTGCCGCAGTTCCGGAACACCAAGCATCGGCGGATACTGGTTCGGACGGTCGAACAGAAAGTTCGACGCTTGCTGCAAGACCGCGTCGGGACCGCTGTCATCCGGAAAACCCTGCCCGAGGTTAATAGAGCCATGCTCGATCGCCAGACGTGACATGACCTCGAACACGGTTGTTCCGAACGAGGAAAGCAGGCTGTTTGCAGGCTTCATCTATGCGACTCCAGGGCATTCCGCAAAAAGAGTGGCATGGCGCTTAGCCCAAGGTTGCGGCCAATGCAAGGCCCCCGCGGCAGTGCTGCAATGCAGCACGCATTGCGCGTGACGAAACTGCCAATTGAGCGGCCCTTTCCACACCGCTATAAGGGCGATACGGAAATAAATAAATTCCCGATAAAATCGGAAGGAACAGGGTCATGACCAAGCTCGCGGAGCGACTGAATCATCTAGGAACGGAAACCGCATTCTCCGTTCTGGCGCGGGCCAACAAACTGGCGGCCGAAGGACGCAGTATCATCAATCTCGGCATCGGCCAGCCCGACTTCCGCACGCCAGACAATATCGTCGAGGCGGCGGTCAAGGCCCTGCATGACGGCCATCATGGCTATACGCCCGCGAACGGCATTCCCGCGCTCCGCGAAGCTGTCGCGGCGAACCTTGAAAAACGGCATGGCGTCGCCATCGATCCAGGCCGGGTTCTGGTCGTTCCGGGGGGCAAGGTCACGATGTTCCTCGCCATGATGATCTTCGGCGAGCCCGGCGCGGAAATCATGTTCCCGGATCCCGGCTTTCCAATCTACCAGTCCGCCATCGAGTTTTCGGGCGCTAAGGCTGTCTCCATCCAGCTGCGCGAGGAAAACGGTTTTGCCTTTTCGGCGGAGGAAGTGCTGGCGGGCATTACCGAGCGGACCCGGCTGATCATCGTCAACAGCCCGGCCAATCCGACCGGCGGCGTCGTGCCCCGGGCCGAGTTCGACAAACTGGTGGCCGGCCTGCAAGCCTGGCCCGATGTCGCCATCATGAGCGACGAGATCTACAGCGAAATGCTCTATGACGGCCGCGAGCATGTCAGCCTGCTGCAATATCCTGAAATCGCGGATCGCCTGATCCTGCTCGACGGCTGGTCCAAGACCTATGCCATGACCGGCTGGCGCCTTGGCTACAGTGTCTGGCCAAAAGACGTGTTTCCGCACGCCGAGAAGCTCTGCGTGAACATTCACTCCTGCGTCAATGCGGCGGCACAGTTCGCCGGCCTGGAAGCTCTGACAGGCCCGCAGGATGCCGTTTCGGAAATGCTCACGGCCTTCGACGCGCGCCGCAAGGTGATTGTCAAGGAATTGAACGACGTTCCCGGCTTCCGCTGCATCGAGCCAGGTGGCGCATTCTATGCCTTCCCGAATATCGAAGGCACCGGGATGAAGGCTCAGGCATTGCAGGAGAAACTCCTGGAGGAAGCCGGTGTCGCGGTCATCGCCGGCACCAGCTTCGGTGGTTTCGGTGAAGGCTACCTGCGCTTTTCCTACGCCAACTCAACGGAAAACATCATCGAGGCCATCGCCCGCATACGGAAATGCCTCGCATAGCCTGATCCCGGCGTGGACGTGCCTCTTTTTTGCTGCCTGTTTTTTGATCAGGTGCGCGAAATTGGAGCACGAAAGCGCCATTTCAGCCTCTACTCAGGCACCCTCTTCCTTGCATTTTCAATGCGTTACGATTTTTTGCGCAACTGGCATGCGGCATGCTTTTAGGGGAGTGTGACCCGAGGACCGGGACATCAACGAGAAGAGCAAGGCGAAATGAAAAAAATCGAAGCCATAATCAAGCCCTTCAAGCTGGACGAGGTAAAGGAAGCGCTGCACGAAGTCGGGATCCAGGGGATCACCGTGACTGAAGCCAAGGGCTTCGGACGGCAGAAAGGGCACACCGAACTGTATCGCGGGGCCGAGTACGTCGTCGATTTTCTCCCCAAGGTGAAAATCGAGGTCGTTATGGAGGACTCGCTGGTCGAGCGTGCAGTGGATGCCATACAGTCCGCCGCGCGCACAGGCCGTATCGGTGACGGAAAGATCTTTGTTTCCACTGTCGATGACGTGATCCGTATCCGAACCGGTGAATCCGGTGGAGATGCCCTCTAGCGATTACTGAACCCGTCCCTGCTTCGGAAGGGACGTAAGCCGTCCGGAATGAAATCCCGGACGAATGAATCGGCGGGGCCGCGCAAATGCACGAACCCCCGTCAAACCAGGGATATTCGCCACAAAGGCTTTCGGACAAACCGCCAGCGGTTGCTCCGAACGCCCGGAGAGGCAAAGCCCCACCAAGTCAGGAAGGAAGACTATGTCTGATGTGAACACCGTCTTGAGCATGATCAAGGAACATGATTGCAAGTTCGTTGATCTCCGTTTCACGGATCCGCGCGGCAAGATGCAGCATGTGACGCAGGCCATCGAGACGATCGACGAAGAAAGCCTGATTGAAGGCTTCATGTTCGACGGTTCCTCCATCGCCGGCTGGAAAGCCATCAACGAATCCGACATGAGCCTGAAGCTGGACCTGTCCACGGCGCGCGTCGATCCGTTCTTTGCACAGCCGACCCTGATGATCCTCTGCGATGTCGTGGACCCGATCACCGGACAGCCTTACGAGCGCGACCCGCGTTCCACGGCGAAGGCCGCACTGAACCACCTGAACAGCCTCGGCATAGGTGACACCGCGTACTTCGGTCCGGAAGCCGAGTTCTTCGTCTTCGAAGACGTGAAGATCAAAACCGGCTCCAACATCGGCTATTACGAAGTCGATCACCCGGAAGGCCCGTACAACTCCGCCCGCGCCTATGAAGAGGGCAACATGGGTCACCGTCCGGGCGTCAAGGGCGGTTACTTCCCGGTTCCGCCGGTGGACAGCGAACAGGATCTGCGCAGCGAAATGCTCGCGGTCATGGGCGAAATGGGTGTGGATATCGAGAAGCACCACCACGAAGTCGCTCCGGCCCAGCATGAACTCGGCATGAAATTCGGCACCCTCATCGAGACCGCCGATGCCCTGCAGATGTACAAATACGTCGTGCATAACGTCGCGCATGCCTATGGCAAGACCGCGACCTTCATGCCGAAGCCGATCGCTGGCGACAACGGGTCGGGCATGCACGTTCACCAGTCGATCTGGAAAGACGGCAAGCCGCTCTTCGCGGGCAACGGTTATGCCGATCTCTCCGAGATGTGCCTCTACTATATCGGCGGCATCATCAAGCACGCGAAGGCCCTCAACGCCTTCTCCAACCCGACGACGAACAGCTACAAGCGTCTGGTTCCGGGTTTTGAAGCTCCGGTTCTGCTCGCATATTCCGCGCGCAACCGTTCCGCTTCCTGCCGTATCCCGTTCGTGAACAGCCCGAAGGGCAAACGCGTCGAGGTCCGGTTCCCGGATCCCGCCGGCAACCCGTACCTGGTCTTCTCCGCCATGCTGATGGCCGGCCTTGACGGTATCCAGAACAAGATCCATCCGGGCGACCCGATGGACAAGGATCTGTACGACCTGCCGCCGGAAGAACTGGCCGACATCCCGACCGTTGCCGGCAGCCTGCGCGAAGCTCTGGAATGCCTCGATGCGGACCGTTCGTTCCTGACCCAGGGCGACGTCTTCACCAACGATCAGATCGATGCCTACATCGAACTGAAAATGGATGAGGTCATCCGCTTCGAACAGACCCCGCATCCGGTCGAGTTCGAAATGTACTACTCCGTCTAAGGCAACGGGCGGCCGGGCTTCCCGGCCGCTTCGCCTTGGGCGTCTCCAAGTCCTGCCGTCGCTACGCGTGTATCGCCGGCAGGCTTCCTCCCAAAACTCGGGCCGCTTCGTGCGGCCCGTTTTTTTGTGCTCGTTTTATGAAGTCCGTTTTACGAGACGGGGCGCTGGTTCAGGCAGCAGCGCGCGGCCGGGCAAAGGCGATGACAAGACCGCTGAGCACAATCAGGCCGCCACCCGCAAGCAGATGCAGCCCCGGGGTTTCACTGAAAAACAGCAACCCGAAAAGCGCCGCGTAAATCAGCGTGCTGTAATAAAATGGCGCAATAAAGCTGGCCTCGCCAATCGCCGCCGCCCGGATGAACAGCAATTGACCGCAGACCATCACCGAGCCAACTCCGATAAGATAAGGGAGCTGAGCCAGGTCGGGCATCTGGAAGACGGGAATGGCCGCGCAGCCCGATATCACAGCGCCCGACAGATTGTTGATGGCGAGAATGGTCAGAGGATCATCGGATTGTGCGAGCAGACGGATGGTCACCACCTCCGCTCCGACAAAAAACGCCGACAGGAGCGCCACCAGGGCCCCTGTCTGAAGCACGCCGGCCCCGGGCTGGTTCATGATCACCACCCCCACAAGCCCGAGTGCGGCCCCGGCCCATCGTAATGGCACCACACGTTCACCCAAAAAGATGATCGCGAAAATCATGGCAAAGATCGGGCTGGTCCAGGCAATCGCAATCGCGTCGGCCAACGGCATCATGCCGACAGCCGCGAAGGAGGCGGTGACCCCGGCCACCCCGAAGACAATGCGCAATCCGTGCTTGAGCGGAATTTGCGTCCGGAAGACACCACGGCCACGGCGCAGAATGAACGGTAACAGGGTCAGAAACCCGAATGAAAAACGCGCGAAAGCAATCTGCAGCGGATGCAGATCCGGTCCCACATCCAGGATCTGCACCCCCTTTGCACAGGCGTTCGCCCCCGCGAAGAAGGCACAGGATACAATCACAAGAAAAGCAGTCTTCAACGCAGATCCCGCCGGCATTTTCTGAGTCCAATCAGAATTTCTGACCGGCGGATCATCGTGAGCACGGGCGCCTGCCGCAACCAACATTGCTGCAAGTCATACGGCACAAAAATGTACAGACGCGGCGCCCATCAAAAATTAAGCGGACAAACGTGATTCCTCGATGAAATCGATCAGCGGCTGAAGGTCCATCACATGGTCGAAGGTACGCCGGCTCGGCAACTCCATAATCGCCAGGCCATCCTGCGCCGCCTGAGCAAAGAGCTGCGTATCACGCAAGGTCGCGACTGTGGGAAAACCGAGATCTTCGAGAAAATGCTCCAGACGCTCTGCAGCCTTCGTGCGCAACCGCACCCGGTTGCCGACAAACGCGACCGCCCGCTTGTTCTTGCGAATTGGCTTCAGGTCCGCGAGCTGATCCATGAAACGCCTTGTCCCGTCCTCATCGAACGCCGACGGCAGGACTGGAATAACGATAACATCCGCGCGCTTCACCACATCCTTCACCACGTCGCGGCTCATCGCGGCAACACAGTCAACGACGAGGACATCCGTCTTCTTCCGTGGTTTGGCGCCATCCTCTTCAAGGTCGACACCGCTGATCTTCGGCACTTCGGACGGGCGCCGGCGCAGCCAGCCCAACGAGCTCTGCTGCAAATCCAGATCGCCCAACGCCGTCTGCAACCCCCGTCCCGCGTAATGCGCCGCCAATGTTGTCGCCAGCGTGGTTTTACCGGCGCCGCCCTTGGTATTCGCTACCGCGATCGTAAACATCATCTCTCCGTCTTGTTGCCGTGGCTTGCGCCCCGCTTAAACCCTTCGCAGGCAGACTCTTTCACGGCAATTCGACTTCGAGACTGCGCCCTCCCTCGCCATGCTGGCTGTCACGCGCTCTCACAATTACCTTGCTGATGCCCTCCGGTATGGAAATGCCGGAAAGCGATCGGGTGAAGGGCTGCTCATTGACGTGCGGGTGATACAGCACACGTTCGCCGAGCAGCGTTCCATCCGGCGCCAGTACCGACCAGGCATTCGCATAGTGGTCCCACCCCGTATCGGCATGACGTACGGTCACATGAAAGCTGTATGAGCCATCAGCTGCCCGCTCGACCTTTACATTCTCAACATCGGCCTGCCCGGCCAATGCCCCACTGCCTCCGAGCAACAGAAACACGGCAATGGCCATACAGAGACTGGCTCGACTCTGGATCAGAAAGGAGTTCATCACGCCAAATATGCGCACACAGTACGCCTCCATATATCGCTTGGCAAGCTCTCTCAGGCGTTTTCCAGCTTCCGCTTCCTGCCATTCCCGTCAAGCGCAACAAAGGTAAAATGGCCCTCGGTCACGAGAACTTCATCTCCGCGATAGGTGCCCGCGCGAATAACCCAGGCTTCGATCCGGAAGGTCAGCGATGTGGTTCCCTGCTTTTCCAGACTGGCGTAACAGCACAGGACATCACCCACCCGGACGGGCTTGTGAAAGGACATCGCCTCGACACCAACCGTCGCCACGCGGCTTTTTGCCCTCTGTGCAGCAGCGGTTCCTCCGGCTATATCCATCTGGCTTAATACCCAGCCGCCAAAAATATCACCGCTCGGGTTCGTGTCCGCCGGCATCGCGATCGTCCGGACCTGCAGTGTCCCGACCGGCTGACGTGCAACTTCTGTCATAACCACTCCTGATTGCTTGGCGAGTGTCGCCTATATCTTGTAGTATTCGCCTGACAGACTACAGGATAACCTATTTTCTGGCTTCCGAGGACGCACCCTATCCATGTCGGACCTGTTCCAAAGCAATGCCGCCCGCAGCGATGATGATTATTCCGCGAAGGATATCGAGGTCCTCGAGGGCCTGGAGCCAGTGCGCCGGCGGCCGGGAATGTATATTGGCGGCACCGACGAGCGTGCAATGCACCATCTCGTGGCCGAGGTCCTGGACAATTCCATGGACGAAGCCGTCGCGGGTTTCGCAAGCCGGATCGAGATCGACCTCAGCGCCGACATGACGGTCACGATCAGGGATAACGGCCGGGGCATCCCCGTCGACCCGCACCCCAAGTTCAAGGACAAGTCCGCGCTGGAAGTCATCCTCTCGACGTTGCACGCAGGCGGCAAGTTTTCGGACAAGGTCTACAGCACCTCAGGCGGCCTGCACGGTGTCGGTATCTCGGTGGTCAACGCGCTCTCCGACGTGATGGAAGTCGAGGTCGCGCGGGACAAACAGCTTTTTGCCCAGCGCTTCAGCCGGGGCATCACCCAGGGGCCGCTGGAAAGCCGCGGCCCGGTGCAGAACCGGCGCGGCACCACGGTACGTTTTCATCCGGACGAAGAGATTTTCGGCAAGGCCCGCTTCCGTCCGGCCCAGCTTTACAGGCTGGCCCGCTCCAAGGCCTACCTCTTCAAGGGCGTCGAGATCCGCTGGTCCTGCGATACAGCACTGATCGGCGAAGGAGACGGAACCCCTGCCGCGGCCACCCTGCACTATCCGGGCGGTCTCGCGGACTTCCTGAACAGCACGCTCGGCGACCGCGTTCTGATCGGCGAGGCTTTCGCCGGTGACAAGGAAGAAGGCGCCACGCGCGAACGTGTCGAATGGGCCGTGACCTGGCCGGACGACCGCGACGACGGCTTCATGAACGCCTATTGCAACACCATTCCGACCCCCAGCGGCGGAACCCATGAAGCGGGCCTCAGAACCGCTCTGCTGCGCGGCATCCGGGCTTACGCGGAAATGGTCGGCGGCCAGAAGAAAGCCGCACAGATCACCGCGGAAGACGTCATGGGCGGCGCCTGCATCATGCTGTCCGTCTTCATCCGGGACCCTCAATTCCAGGGCCAGACGAAGGAACGCCTCGTCAGCGCCCATGCAGCCAAGCTCGTCGAACAAACGGTCAAGGATCATTTCGATCACTGGCTTTCCGCGAGTCCCGAAACCTCCAACCAGCTTCTCGAGCGGATCACCGAGCGGGCCGATGATCGCCTGCGCCGGCGTCAGCAAAAGGAAGTCTCCCGCAAGACCGCCACGCGGAAACTCCGCCTGCCCGGCAAGCTCGCCGATTGCAGCAAGTCGGAACAGGAAAGCACCGAAATCTTCCTGGTCGAGGGCGACAGCGCCGGCGGCTCCGCCAAGCAGGCCCGCGATCGCGCGACCCAGGCCATCCTGCCGCTTCGGGGCAAGATCCTGAACGTCGCCAGTGCCTCGATCGAAAAGCTGCGCGGCAACCAGGAACTGTCAGACATCTCGCTTGCCCTCGGCTGCGGCACCGGCGATCGCTATGACGAAGACCAGTTGCGCTACGGCAAAGTCATCATCATGACCGACGCGGATGTCGATGGCGCGCATATTGCCTCGCTGCTGATGACCTATTTCTTCCGGGAGATGCCCAAGCTTGTCGAACAGGGGCACCTTTATCTCGCCCTGCCCCCGCTCTACCGCCTCACACAGGGGACGAAATCGGTCTATGCCAGAGACGATGCCCATCGTGAGGAATTGATCCGGACGGAAATGACCGGGCGGGCCAAGATCGAGGTCTCGCGCTTCAAAGGCCTCGGCGAAATGCCGCCGAAGCAGCTCAAGGAAACCACCATGGACCCGGAGAAGCGCATCCTGCTGCGTGTCGCCGTCCCCCCGTCACTCAAGGGACTGGATCCCGATAGCGCGGATGCAGAGGCGCGCCGGGCTCTCGAACAGACAGTTGAAACATTGATGGGACGGAAGCCTGAACTCCGTTTCCAATTCATTCAGGAAAACGCGAAATTCGTCACGGATATCGACGTCTGATCCCGCAGCCGGAAAATATCTTCAAAAATACCGGGAAGGCTTATAGTTTCATAAATATTACGAAAGTATGGTACGGATACTACACCATCACCAAAACATGGCTGGTACGCGGAATTAAGCGATCTCTATTGTTGACAGCGGCAACGCTACACATAATATCCGCTTCATCTTCGCGCCGAGCACCTTACAGACAATCTGTAACGCCTCAGCCAACGCGATAAAATAGGCGGTACCTTGACGTTTTCAGACCTTGGACTTAGCGACGCAGTTGTTTCTGCGGTAACCGATGCTGGTTACACAACACCCACTCCTATCCAGGAGCAGGCAATTCCCCATGTTCTCATGGGTAGAGACATTCTCGGCTGCGCACAAACCGGGACCGGCAAGACCGCGTCCTTCACCCTGCCGATGATCGACATCCTGGCGGCCGGACGGGCCAAAGCGCGCATGCCGCGCTCCCTGATCCTCTGTCCGACACGGGAACTTGCGGCCCAGGTCGCGGATAATTTCGTCAAGTACGGCAAATACAACCAGCTCAACATGGCTCTCCTGATCGGCGGCGTTGCCTTTGCCGAACAGGAGAAGAAGCTTGATCGCGGTGTCGACGTTCTGATCGCGACCCCGGGGCGCCTGCTCGATCATTTCGAGCGTGGCCGCATCCTGATGACCGACGTCAAGGTTCTGGTGATCGACGAAGCCGACCGCATGCTCGATATGGGCTTTATTCCCGATGTCGAGCGGATCGTCGGACTTCTGCCGCGTATCCGGCAGACCCTTTTCTTCTCCGCCACGCTTTCCAAGGTGATCCGCAAGCTGGCCGATGCTTTCCTGATCAACCCGCGCGAAATCACTGTTGCCGCCGCCTCTTCTGCTGCCGAGACGGTCAGCCAGTGGCGCGTCGATGTGAACGCGAAAGACAAGCGCGACGCGCTGCGCAATCTGATCGAGAGCGAAAAGCCGGCCAACGCCATCATCTTCTGCAACCGCAAACGCGATGTCGGCATTGTGCACCGGTCCCTGAAAAAGTCCGGCTACAACGCCGTTGAGCTGCATGGAGACATGTCCCAGCCGGATCGCATGAAAACGCTTCAGCGCTTCAAGGACGGCGATGCGGATCTGCTTTGTGCAAGCGACGTCGCCGCACGCGGACTGGATATCGCCGGCCTCAGCCACGTGTTCAATTTCGATGTCCCGACGAATGCGGAAGATTATGTGCACCGGATCGGACGCACGGGCCGCGCAGGCAAAGAAGGCCGTGCCTTTACGCTGGTCTCTCCTGAGGACGGTAAATATTTCCAGGCCATCATCAAATTGATTGGCAAGGAAATCCCGGTCTTCAAGAATATCGGCAAACCGGCCGGTGAACAAACGGCGGGTGAGCGGGACGGCACTGCGGACTCTCAAGCCCAGCCTGAAGCGAAGACGGAAGCCGCCAAGACCGAAAGCACCTCGCCCGCGAAAGAGGGCGCAAGCAGCGCGGAGAGCGGTGACGAGAAACGCGGCGGCCGCACAACGGCGGGCAACCGCAAGAAGCCCCGTACACGCGGCGGACGGGATCGGGAACGTGCATATCCCGGCGAGCGGACACCGGGTCCGGGCAACGTCACGGAGTTTCCGGCGCAGGAAACCCGCGGCCGCAAACCACGGCGCGACCGGGACGATGACTCCGGTAATAACGAAAAGGTGGTCGGCCTCGGCGACCACGTCCCTGCCTTCCTGCTCCGCAAGTAGGAAAGACAGCCACCCCAAGCGGCGCCGCTTGATTTCGGCGCCCTTTTCGGAAACCATCGGAAGCCTTCAGCTTCCAGAGATCAGGTTCCCCGATGCAGACTATTTTTGTTCAGGTTAAATGCGAACTCAGCGAAGCTTACAATGTCGCCGACGCCGCCATCATGGATTTCGAGGAAGTCTCGGAAGTGCATTCAACTTCCGGACAGTACGACCTGATGATGAAATGCTATCTGCCTGACGATACCGATATCGGCCGGTTTGTGACCGAAAAAATCCATAGCATCAAGGGCGTGAAGGACACCTTCACGATCATTACCTTCAAAGCATTCGGGTAAGGCCGCTCAGGCGCCCGTGGGCGTCTGTGGGGATGTCTCTGGATCGTCATCAGTATCGGTGGCCCTGAAGATGGCCCCGTTCGTTGCTGCTGTCTCGAACGACACCCCGTCAAGCCTCGCACCATCGAAATTCGTATTCGTGCAAATCGTTCTGTCGAAATTTGCACCTGTCAGGGTTGCCGGAAAGCGGACCACGCGGCGGTCACCACGAGTGCTTAGAATATTGACATAGCCAAGATCCGCATCCGCCAGATTAGTGGCGGTCAGGTCTGCATTCATCAGGATGGCTCCCCGCATGTCGGAGCCCCTGAAATTGGCCCCCGCGAGGTTCGTTCCCGTGAAATCCGTCATGGTCAGGAACGATTTTCCCAGGTTGCACTTCTCAAGATTGGCGCCTGTGAACTTGGCAACGCTCAGATCGGCATACTGAAAATCAATCCCTGCCAGATTGGCGCCCGAGAAATCGGCCTGCTCACCATCCTTGCCGTCGGTCGCCAGCCATTTCATATGGCGCTGAACCTTGAGCTTGAGCTCATCCTTAAGCTCCCTGATCCCCAGGAACACCCGGCAATTATCGAGGCGCGCGCCTTTCATGTCGCAGACCGACACGTCGACATTACGCAGTACCGCGCCTTCCAGATCGGCGCCGCGCAGACTTGCCCCCTTGAGGTTTGTACCCGCCATCACCGCATTCTTCATGCGGGCCAGCTCCAGGTTTGCCCCTTCAAGATCGGCACCGGAGAGATTGACCGCGACGAGCTCAGCCTCAGACAGGTTGCTGTTGCGAAGCGATGCACCCTCAAGGTTACTGTGGCTCATGTTAGCGCGTGAGAAGTTCGATTTATCCAGAACGGCGTCCGACATATCGACGCTCTGCGTGCGCTTCATGCCGGCATCCCGGATATCTCCCGGGCGCATGTCGGCTTCGCGGAAATCCGCACCGCCAAGGCGCGCACCGGTAAACTTGGTCCCCCGGAGGTCCGCCCGGAAGAAGTTACACCCCGCGAGATTTGCCCGGCGCAAGACCGCACCGAACATGTCAGAGCCGGAAAAATCACCACGGACAAAGGCCGCACCGGTCATATCCGCGCCGGACAGAAGCGCATTATGTAACTTGGCATTGGGCGCGCTCAGCCCCTTGAGGCTTGCGTTTCTTAAATCAGCGCGCTTACACCCCGGAACGCCATCGAGGTATCCTCGATGGAGCACGATAATTTCCTTAAGTGTCGCTTCATCCATCGAGAGAAATGCCCGCCCCAGGCCCGCAGCAACTAACCAAAGGTTATTGAGCGGTTCTTTTCTTACCTTTTCAAGTACTAAAAGTTACAACAGTACTCGAATTTATATTACATTGTATTGATTTCATGGTGATTTTAGCAGGGAAATGGTTAACGCATTGCTAACCGCCGCTTGAGTCGGATCGATAACCGGAACGCCAAGATCGTCTTCCAGCGTCGCGCGGTACCGCGCCATACCGGCGCAACCCAGCACGATTGCCTGAGCCCCGTCGATATCCCGTAATTGTTTGCCCGTTTCGAGAAGCCGCCCATAGGTGACGCTTTCATTTGAAAGCTCGACCACCCCCAGCCCGAGAGGACGTTCGCCAGCGAGCCGTGATTCGAAACCAAGCGTCCGGATATATCTCATGTGCCTCGGGATGGATTTCTCGAGAATCGCGACAACGCCGAACCGCTCCACCGTGCTCATGGCGCACAGTACCCCCGACTCGGCAATGCCATAGACCGGGCTGTCCGTCGCTTCCCGACAGGCATGAATTCCGGGATCCGAGTAGCAGGCGATAACGAAGGCCGAAGCACTGTTCGCACGCCGGGCGACGATCTCCCGTGTCTGGACCGCGGCAAGATCAACATCCGCCTGGCTTTCGATACCGGGCGGTCCGTCCGCGTTGGTCAGGCACTCGATCTCCGGCCCGCCCGGCAGACGCAGTGGGTCGAGCGCCGCACTCATCGCCTCGGTAACGGCCTCGGTGCTATTCGGATTAATGACGACAATTGGCTTCGTCACATTCTTTCCCCTTATCCAAGTCCCTTGGTTGCTAGTTCGGTGACATCCGGCGACAGGCCGGGCTGCCTCAGTATCCGCTCAAGACATTCCTGCATCATCCGCTGACGGGCTTCGTCATATTTCTTCCAGCGCGTCAGGGGGGCTACCATCCGGGCCGCCACCTGGGGGTTAAGGCCATCAAGCTTGATGATCTGATCCGCGAGGAAGCTGTAGCCGGCGCCGTCCGGAGCATGGAAACGCACCGGATTTCCTGATGCGAATGCCCCGACAAGAGCCCTCACCCGGTTCGGTGTCCCGATATCGAATTTTGGATGCTCCAGCAGCGCCACAACCTCGGACAGCGTGTCCGGCAAGCTGCTGGTCGCCCGCAGGGTGAACCACTTGTCGAGCACCAGCGGTGTGTTCTCCCAACGGTCATGGAACGCGGCAAGAGCTGTCGTTCGTTCCGGGCAATCCGTGCCGTTCAGCGCCTGCAGGGCGGCCATCGAGTCCGTCATGGTGACCGCTTCCGATGCCTGCCGGGCGGCGAGAGCCAGCGCGGCAGCCTCCCCGCCAGCCACCAGATAGCCCAGCGCCACCGCCTTGAGGACGCGCGAGCCCATCGCGGCAGTCGACATGTCGTCAGCCGCATAGGCCCCGGCCAGACGTCCGTAGAGTGCCTTGAAGACATCTGCGTGCTTCAGGCCTATTTCCGTGCGCGCAGCCCGGCGCACCCGGTGGATGGCCTCCGGGTCTGCCGGGAGCATGGATTCCGCAAGCACGGACTCGCCCGGCAATGTCAGCAACTCGGCGGCGAAGGCGGGCTCTATGGACGAATCACGCAGGATGTCCGCGACAGCATCGTGGAAGGCCTCCTCAAGAACACTCTCCCGCCCGTCTCCGGCCGCGGCAAGCAGCATCCGGGTGAGATAGCTTTGTCCTGCATCCCAGCGGGCGAAGGGATCGCTGTCATGCTGATAGAGGAAGCGCTCTTCATCCGCGCCCAGATTGCTCCGCAACTTCACCGGCGCCGAGAACCCCCGCAGCAGTGAGGGAACCGGCGCTGTTTCGATATTCTCGAATATGAACTCCTGCTCCTGCCCGGTGACCGGGAGCACCCGGCTTGCCGGTGCTTCATCCACATTCTCACCGCGCAACTGCAACGGCATTTTCTTGCCCGACTGATCAAGCAACGCCATGGAGAGCGGGATCAGCATCGGCTTCTTGTCCGGCTGCCCTGGCGTCGGCGGAACGATTTGACGGACCTTCAGCGTTGCGGTTTTCGCGGCCGGATCATGATCGAGGGAGACCTCAATCTCCGGCGTTCCCGCCTGACTGTACCAGAGCCGGAACTGGCCAAGATCGACACCGCTTGCATCTTCCATGGCAGCGACGAAGTCCTCGCACCGGACCGCCTGCCCGTCATGCCGCTGGAAATAAAGATCCATGCCTTTCCGGAAGCCCTCGGCGCCCAGCAGGTTGTAGATCATGCGGATGACCTCGGCGCCCTTCTCGTAAATCGTCACCGTGTAGAAATTGTTGATCTCGGAATAGCTTTCAGGACGGATCGGATGGGCGGTCGGGCCGGAATCTTCCGGGAACTGCGCCGCGCGCAGCAAACGGGCATCGGCAACGCGCTTCACACCCCGGGAATGTGTGTCGGAGGTGAATTCCTGGTCCCGGAACACCGTCAGCCCTTCCTTCAGGCTGAGCTGGAACCAGTCCCTGCAGGTCACCCTGTTGCCGGTCCAATTGTGGAAATATTCGTGTGCAACAATGCCTTCCAGCCGCTCGTAATCGGCATCCGTCGCGGTTTCCGGATCGGCCAGCACGAATTTGCTGTTGAAGATATTGAGCCCCTTGTTCTCCATCGCCCCCATGTTGAAATGGCTGACGGCGACGATCATGAACAGGTCGAGATCATATTCGAGGCCGAACACCTCCTCGTCCCACTTCATGGAGCGTTTCAGGCTATCCATGGTGTGGGCGCAAAGGTGCTCGTTGCCATGCTCGACATAGACCCGGAGCGCCACGTCCCGGCCTGACATCGTCCGGAAGCTGTCGGAGACGCAGGCAAGATCGCCGGCCACGGCCGCGAACAGATAGGACGGCTTCGGAAACGGATCATTCCAGACGGCAAAGTGACGGCCCTCGCCCGCAGCACCGGTCTCGATCAGGTTGCCGTTCGACAGCAGCACCGGAAACCGCTTCACATCAGCTTCAAGCCGCGTCGTATAGACCGCCATCACGTCGGGCCGGTCGGGGAAATAGGTAATGCGCCGGAAGCCTTCGGCCTCGCATTGGGTGCAATACATGCCCCCGGACATATAAAGCCCTTCAAGCGCCGTGTTCTTCTCCGGCACAATCGCCGTCACGACCTCAAGCGTGAATGTATCCGGCACGCCGGTCAGCGTAAGACGGTCACCGGCAAGCTCGTACCGGTCTTCACCGGCCGTGTCCCCGTTCAGCGTCAGGGAGACCAGCCGGAGCTCCTGACCGTCCAGTTCCAGCTCGTCGGACAAAGACGCGGAGTCCGGATTGCGCTTCCCCTTCAGGACAGAGGTGACGATTGTCTCCCCGTCCCGGAGATCGAAATTGAGATTGACCGTTTCGATCAGGAAGGTCGGCGGCGCGTAATCCGCAAGCTTCTTCACTTTCGCTCCGGGGACGTTATCAACGCGTTCCATGTCAGCTCCGCAATTCGGTGTGTTCGATTATTGGGCAGTCGGGCTAGTTGGCCATCCAGCCACCATCCACCATCAGGTTTTCCCCTGTAATGTAGGTAGCCTCGTCGCTGGCGAGAAACAGAACCGCATTGGCGACGTCGCGGGGTAGGCCCAGCCGGGGCCAGGGTGTACGTGCATGCGAGTAGGCCAGGATCGCCGGATCGGTGGCCGGGCCGCTCTTCCCGGTCAGGATCTTGCCCGGCGCCACGGCGTTGCAGACGATCCCGTCCGCCGCGTAATCCCCCGCGATCTGCCGGGTCATGTAAACAACGGCGGCCTTGCCCGTCCCGTAGGCGAAATCGTTCGGAGACCGGACCATGCCGTGCTGCGAGGAGATATTGACGATGCGTCCGCGCACGCCGTCCCGCTCCGGCTGGGAGATCATCTGCTGGATAGCCCGCTTACAGCAGAAGAAAACGCCACGGGCGTTCACTCCCATGACCTTTTCCCAGTCTTCCTCCGTGGTCTCCAGGATCGGCTTGCTGACCCCGATGGCGGCGTTGTTCACCATGATGTCGAGCGCTCCATATTTCTCGACCGCAAGCGAGACGGCCGCATCGACGGAGCCCCAGTCCGCCACATCCATCTCCGTGAAGACGGCTTCCCCGCTCATTGCCTTGATCTGGTCCAGCGTCTTCTCGCCGCCCTCTCGCGGCTCGTCCGTGCGATCGGCGATCACGATCCGCGCGCCCTCTTCGGCGAACCGGAGCGCGATGGCTTTTCCGATGCCCGAGGCGGCGCCGGTAATGAGCGCGGTTCTGTGCTTGAGGCGCATGATATCTCCGGGGTCTGGGCAGGTGCGGCGGTCGGGAGGAAGGATTGCGGCACGCCCGTGAGACGACTAGGTTTCCCTCAACAATAAATGGGGAGGGTGATTTGGCAATAACCACGACACTGACGGAACGGCTCGGTATCGAGCATCCGATACTTTGCGCTCCAATGGCACGAGTTTCCGGTGGAAAGCTGGCGGCAGCGGTGTCCCAGGCAGGCGGCCTTGGTCTGATCGGCGGCGGTTATTGCGATGCGGACTGGATCGACACGGAGTTCGCCGCTGCGGGCAATGCCAGAATCGGCATCGGCTTCATCACCTGGCGCCTTGAACAGTTTCCCGATGTGCTCGACCGCGCGCTTGAACGCCAACCGGCTGCCGTGATGCTTTCCTTTGGCGACGAGAAGCCTTTTGCCGGCAAGATCAAAGCCGCCGGAGCAACCCTCATCACCCAGGTTCAAAGTCTGGAACAGGCAAAGCGGGCAGCCGGTGCAGGTGCCGATATCGTCATTGCCCAAGGCGGCGAGGCAGGCGGCCATGGCGCCAATCGCGGCACCTTTTCCCTTGTCGCGGAAGTGGTCGATGCCCTGCCGGGTATTTCCGTCGTTGCCGCGGGTGGCATCGCCGACGGGCGCGGACTGGCGGCGGCCCTGATGCTTGGTGCAAGCGGCGTCCTGCTTGGCACCCGGTTTGTCGCGACCAGGGAATCCCTGGCGCCCGAAGCCGCCAAACAGGCGATTTCCAGCGAAAGTGGGGATGTCACCGTGAAAGGCAGCACCTTCGACAAGGCGCGCGGATTCGTCTGGCCGGCGCCTTATGCGCTGCGCACGTTCCAAAACAGTTTTGCCGAGCAATGGGAAGGCAAGGAGCTGTCCAAAGCCGCGATTGCGGAGTTCGAGGAAGCTGCGGCGGCGGCGAATATGGAGATCGCCCCCGTTGTTGCAGGAGAGGCTGCCGGCATCATCCGGGATGTCCCCTCCGCCACAGATCTGGTGCCGCGCATCGTGGCCGAAGCGGAGAAAAAATTAAGGGGCGCCGCACTATTCTGCAGCACCCCCTAATTGATCAGCAATTGGGAACCAGGCGATCAGGCCGCCTTGGTGTCCCGCATGTTGGTGTAAGCCACCGCGCAATGCGTGGAGCAATACGGCCGGCCCGGCGAAACGCCATCACCGCAGAATTTGAAGTCCGGAGACTTCGGGTCACCGATGGGCCAGGAACATTTGTTCCGGTCCCATTCCTGCGCCGCGAGCGGCGATACTTTCCGCTTCTTCGGCTCGACCGGCTTATCGGAGCGGACAATTGGTGACTGCCGCTTCGGCAACCCCATGCGGTGAACTTTGCCCACCACGGCATTCCGCGAAACCCCGAGTTCATTTCCGATCTGTGTGATCGACAATCCGTCCGCCCAAAGCTGAGTAAGCTGGCTCAGACGATCCTCGGTCCATGCGCTGACTGCGCTATCAGCCATTGTGCCCTCCAAGTGTAACTTCCACTGTCGGCTGCTCCCCGGCTCAACCGGATGTGCACTGCATCCAAAAGACGCAATATGTTGTGCCGACGCAGGAGGAGACTACTCTTTCTTGTGGTTATTGTTCAAGGTGATTCGGAAATATCGAAACGATTCGCGCCGATTCAAAGACTTACGGGGAAACGTTCTCACAAGACTCAAACAGACGCCTGAACCGCGTCCCGTGCCTGCCCCATTTGCACCCGGCCGTGGATGCGGTATGCAGATTGTGAAGATATGCTTTTAACGTGACAATTCGGCGGTCGCCCCATGAAAACAGTCCCGAAGCGCGTTCTTGTGACAGGAGGCGCCGGTTTTGTCGGCTCGCACCTCTGCGAACGCCTGCTGGAGCGCGGCGACGACGTTCTCTGTGTCGATAATTTCTACACAGGCATGCGGCATAATGTGGTCCATCTGCTGGATCACGCGAATTTCGAGCTGATGCGGCACGACATCACCTTCCCGCTCTATGTCGAGGTGGACGAGATCTACAATCTCGCCTGCCCGGCCTCGCCGATCCATTACCAGCGCGATCCGGTGCAGACGACGAAAACCAGCGTGATCGGCGCCATCAACGTGCTGGGCTTGGCGAAACGGGTGAAAGCCAAGGTGCTGCAGGCCTCGACATCCGAAGTCTATGGCGACCCCACCGTGCATCCGCAGACCGAAGAATATTGGGGCAACGTGAACACCACCGGCATCCGGGCCTGTTACGACGAAGGCAAGCGCTGCGCCGAGACCCTGTTCTTCGACTATCTGCGCCAACACAAGCTGCGCATCAAGGTTGCCCGCATCTTCAATACCTACGGCCCGCGCATGCATCCGAATGACGGCCGCGTTGTCTCCAACTTCGTACTCTCCGCCCTGCGCGGCGAGGATCTGACACTCTATGGTGACGGCAGCCAGACCCGTTCCTTCTGCTTCGTTGACGATCTGGTCGACGGCCTGATGAAGTTGATGGACAGCGAAGACAGCGTGACCGGCCCGATCAATCTCGGTAACCCGTCTGAAATGACAGTGAAGGAGCTGGCCGAGACGGTGACGGAGCTGGTCGGCGGCAAGAACGGGATTTCGTACCATCCGCTACCCCAGGACGATCCGATGCAGCGCCAGCCGAACATCGCCAAGGCCAAGGCACTGCTCGGCTGGGAGCCAAAGGTCGATCTCCGCACCGGTCTCGGCAAGACAATCGACTATTTCCGCGCGTTTGTCTGAGCGTTAGAGCTCGACAACGCAGTCGCCCAGGCGGATCGAACTCTTCCGGTGCGTCACGACCAGCACCGTGACCTCGTCCGCCAGCAGGCGTACATAATCCATGATCTCCCGCTCGGTCTCTTCGTCGAGAGCCGAACTGGCCTCGTCGAGGATCAGGAAGCCGGGGTTGGAATAAAGCGCGCGGGCAATCGCAACCCGCTGCCGTTCTCCACCCGATAATTTCAAACCACGTTCCCCGACCACCGTATCGAGACCATCCGGCATGGTCTCGATACGCTCAAGAATCGATGCCCTTCGGGTAGCTTCCCGCAAGCGATCTGGATCAGAGTCTCGTCCGAGGGTGATGTTCACACCTACCGTGTCGTTCAGCAGCAAGATCTCCTGCGGCACAACCCCGACAGACTGAAGCCAGGAAGCCTTGTCGATACCCTGCGCATCCACTCCGTCGAGAAATATAGCGCCGGCGCTCGGCTCCATTGACTTCAGCGCGAGCCTCAGAATCGTCGACTTTCCGGCCCCCGTTTTCCCGGTAATAAACGTAATCTGGCCTCTTCTGGCAGTGAAACTGACATTTTCGACACCACTCCCCTCCCCGTAGCTGAAAGAGACGTTCCGGAACTCCAGATCTCCGGCCACAGGTGTGAAGGACAACAAGCCAGTCTGCGCGCTTTCCTCCGGTGCATCCCAGATACGGGTAAAGACGCGAAATTTTGCGAATGCTTCCGTCAGGCTGTCAATCGCACTCCCGATCATCTGAAAGGGAGCGTTCAACTGGAGCAGCAAGGTGTTGAACAGAACCATATCCCCAATAGAGATCGCTCCCTCCTGATATCGGGGAACCAACATGGAAAAAGTGATCGCTATCTGAGTTGCCAGCGCGACCCCGTAGAGGGCGCTGAAGCCCAGCTTCTTGAGGCAGAAATCCCGCCAGCTCTGATAAGTGCTTTGTGCCCCTTCGGCAAACCGGTCCGTTATCCAGCTGGTGCTGCTGAAATAGCGCAATGTTTCCATTGAATTCAGCGCGTTGCCGACGAGCTTCGCATTCCTTTGCTGTGTCTCCATTGCTGCATTCAGGAATGGCCGGGAGCGTTGAGCTCCCAGATAAGTCAGCCCAACGAAAACAATGCCATAAACAAGCACCGCCACCGCGACATCAAGATTGATCGCGTAACCAAGCACGGTCAGCGTCAGCAAAATCTGCACAACACCCGGCGCAAAAACGATCAGCCCGAGCTGTAGCAGAATGGCGAGGGCGTCCGTTCCTCGCGCCTGGGCCGATTGTATCTCGGTCGGGTTGTGATCGAGGAAGAAGTCCGCGCGTTTCCGCGCCAGCCTTTTGAAAAAACTGATGGAGGCTATGAAACTCAGGCTCTCCGAGCACATAGCGGATAAATAATTGATCGAATGCTGCAGCGCATGCCCCAGCCCCATGAACAGGGCATAGGCGATGAAACCGTACAGGAGGCTTTCATACGAAGCCGAGGAGGCCGCTTCGTCCACAAGGCGCGAGAACAAGTATGGCGCATATACCGAACTCAAAGAGGAGATGATCACAACAGCGGCGATCAGCAGGATTGTCAGATATGAAAATTTCCAGAAATCGCGCAAAATCTCTTTTACCGGATGAAATATCCCCATGCTCAAACCGCCCCACCCGGAAAATATCAACAATTAATATACGTATAATTATTGCAAATGATAATCATTCGCCACACGCGGTGCCAATCATGCACGACGCGGTGGCCTGTTGATAGTGGTGGCGGGAAAGGTCTTCTTTTTTCGCTCTGTCGTCTGAACGAGCAAAAGCATTCTTGGCCGCCTCCCACTCCCCAATCACATCGCACGTGTTGGGGCGCAGGACGCGGCTCCAGGTTTTCTGATAGTGCTCACATACGCGGGAAGCGCGACGGCTGTTGGGCCTTTAGGGGCTCAGACCTTCAGGCCCGCTGGTTAAACCGCCGCCCGACAAGAGCGGCCGCGATGTTCACCTTCTGGATATCGATGGCGCCACCGGCAATGCCCCAGCCCCAGCCGTCACGCAGACGCTGTTCCATGCCGTAGGATTTGGAATAACCGTAAGCTCCCATGACCTGCAGGGCGGAGCCGGTGACATCACGGACGATCTCGTTGGCGAAACATTTGGCGAGGCTGGAATCCAGCACGGACGGCAGGCCGTCCTCGGCATTCTTGGCCGCGCGGTAGATCAGCAGGCGCGATGCCTCTACCCGCATGGCCATCTCGGCGAGCTTCATCTGCACTGCCTGGAACTCCACCAGCTCCTTGCCGAAGGCCTTGCGCTCCTGCGTGTAGGCCAGTGCCGTCTCGAAGGCGGCGGATGCAATTCCGAGGCACATGGTGGCGTTGCCGCAGCGCTCCAGGTCGAACGCTTCCATAAGCTGGCGAAAGCCGCCCGCCGGAACGATGACGTTCTCTTCCGGGATCTCCACATTGTCGAAGAAGATGTCCGCGCTCGGGATCCCCCGGAAGCCCATCAGCCGTTCCCGCTCCCCGAAGCTGACACCCTTCATGCCCTTCTCGACATAGACCGCGCCAATCCCCTTGGCCCCCGGTGCATCGGACATCTTGCAGTACGCCACATAGGCCTCCGCGTGCCCGCCGCCGGAGCACCAGCGCTTCTGGCCGTTCAGGATCAGCTTGCCGCCCTCTTCCTTCACCCGGGTTTTCAGGTCCGTCAAAGCAGAGCCCGCATCCGGCTCCGACATGGCGACAGCGACGGTCAGCTCACCGGCACAGACCTTGGGCAGTACCTGCTTTGCCAGCTCCGACGAGGCAAAGTGCTCGACCGCGCGGCAAGGGCCGACAGAAGATTCAAAGATCGGAAAGGCAACAGCCGGCGAAACCTTGGCGAATTCCTCCAGAACGATCAGGGCCTCGAGATTGCCGAGCCCGAGCCCGCCATATTCCTCCGCCACATTGATCCCGAGGAAGCCCATCTCCGCATAGCGCTTGATATGCTCCCGGGACGGCGCTTCGTCCTTTTCCTCAAGCTCGCGGGCGACTTCCGTCATTTCCTGCGTCGCAAAGCTGCGCGCCGTCTCCTGCAGTTCGCGCTGCTCACTCGTCAGCTGGAAATCCATGAACGTTCCTCCGGTCTTTTATATTATCGTTTCAGTTGAAATGAGTTTAGCCGTGATGAAAGCGGACGTAATCCTCCAGCGGCACGCGATCTGTAATAAGTGTGTTCTCGGCTTGCGACCAATCCGCCTTGCCGAGGGCCATTCCGGCCACGACCACGTCCTCTTCGCCAATCGGAACATGCTCACGGATGACCTTGTGGAAGGTGGCGAAGGCTGCTTGCGGGCAAGTCTCCAGCCCATGGCTCCGGGCCAGCACCATGACGTTCTGCATGAACATGCCGAAATCGAGCCAGCTGCCGATTTCCAGCCCGCGGTTGATGGTGAAGATCAGGCCGACAGGGGCATCGAAGAAAGTGAAGTTCCGGGCATGCTGCGTCTTGGTTTTCTCGAAATCGCCCTTCTCGATCCCCAGTAGCCCGTAAAGCGCCCAGCCAACAGCACGGCGGCGCCCCTTGAAGGGCTCGAAGAACTCTTTCGGATAATACTGATACTCGCCGCTATAGCCGCCCTCATGGTGGGCCGCCACCAGGTCAGCGCACAGCGCGTCACGAGCGCTCCCGGTGACGACCTCGACCTTCCAGGGTTGCATGTTGGTCCCGCTTGGCGCCCGGCCAGCGAGATAGAGGATGCGGGCAATCGTTTCCTCGGGCACGGGGTCGGGCAGGAAGGCCCGCACGGAGCGGCGCTGCGAGACAGCCTCCTCGACGGGGTTCAGATTTTCGTATCCGGTCTCTATGATCGGTGCGTCTGTCACTGTTCTTCTCGGGAAAATTGATCGAAATGGCTGATGAACTTGCCGCCGGGCCCCTTGCGGGGCTCAGGGTGCTGGATATGACATCGGTCCTGCTTGGACCCTATGCGACGCAGATCATGGGCGACATGGGCGCCGATGTCATCAAGGTCGAGTCTCTCGAAGGAGATGTCACCCGCAACGTGACGCCTTTCAGGACACCCGGCATGGGTGCGGTCTTCATGAACGTGAACCGCAACAAGCGCTCCCTCAGCATCGACCTGAAGAATGCCGCCGCGCGGGAGGCATTCCTCAGGCTGGTGCCCGATGCGGATGTGCTGGTCTGTTCGATCAGGCCCGGCGCCATGCGCCGTCTCGGCCTTTCCTATGATGACCTGAAATCGCTCAATCCAGGGCTGATCTATTGCGGTGCATACGGGTTCAGCGAGAAAGGTCCCTATGCCGGGCGCCCCGCCTATGACGACATCATCCAGGCCGCCAGCGGCCTTGCCGCCCTGCATGAACGGGCGGACGGCGCACCTGCCTATAGCCGCACCGTGCTGGCGGACAAGGTGACCGGCCTGATGTGCCTCTCCGCCATCACCATGGCGCTGGTGGCCCGTGGCCGGACCGGCAAGGGGCAGTTCGTCGAGGTGCCGATGTTCGAGAGCCTCGTCGCTTTCATGCATGTCGAGCACCTTCAGGGCGCGAGTTTCGAGCCGCCACGCGGCACGACCGGTTACGACCGGGTGCTCGCCCCGCACCGCAAACCGTACCGTACCAGCGACGGGCATGTCGCCCTGCTGCCCTATACAACCCGGCACTGGATCGCCTATCTCGACGCCATCGGCCGCAGCGACATCACATCCGAAAGCTGGGTCACCGATCCGGCTGAACGATCCCGCAATGTCGGCAAACTCTATGAGATCGTCGCCGAGACCACACCGACCCGCAGCTCGGCCGAATGGCTTGCCCTGTTCAGCGAGATCGACGTCCCGGCCATGCCGGTGCTCGACACCGAGGACCTGCTGCAGGACCCGCATCTCGATGAAATCGGCTTCTGGCCCCTGTTCCAGCATCCGAGCGAGGGAGAAATCCGCATGGTCGGCCAGCCGATCCGGTTCGAGGATACACCCGCGAGCTATCGCCGCGGCGCCCCGCGCCTTGGGGAGCACAGCACGGAAATCCTGAGCGAGGCAGGGCTTGAGGCCGCCGGAATCGAAACCCTGATCGCGGCGGGTGCCGTCAAACAGGGAGCGTGAGCGAGCATCCATTCCCCGGGAGCATCTAACAGGTGCCACTGCCCTGCCCTTTAATCACCCCCTGCCGCGTGCTATCTGAAGACCATCATCGATCAATGATCCGGACCAGTTCATGACCGTTTCGCTTCCCGCTTCCGTGGCCGACACGCTGTCCCTGCTTGCAGAAGGGCAATATGTCGCCGACACGCCGCTTGCCACGGCCCTGCATCTGGCGCTGCAACTGAAACGGCCGCTGTTTCTCGAGGGCGAGGCCGGTGTCGGCAAGACCGAGATCGCGAAGGTGCTGTCGGAAACGCTGGGGCGGAAACTGATCCGGCTGCAATGTTACGAAGGCCTCGACGTTTCCTCCGCTGTCTATGAATGGAACTATTCCCGGCAGATGCTGGAAATCCGCATGGCGGAGGCCGCAGGCGGCACCGACCGGAAAGCATTGGCGGACGATCTGTTCTCCGACGAATTCCTGATCAAGCGCCCGATCCTGCAGGCGCTGGAGAAAACCGAGGGCGGCGCCCCGGTGCTGCTGATCGACGAGTTGGACCGGACCGATGAGCCTTTCGAGGCTTTTCTGCTGGAAGTGCTGTCGGACTATCAGGTGACGATCCCGGAGATCGGTGCCTTCACGGCAGAAGAGCCGCCGATCGTGATCATCACCTCGAACCGGACCCGCGAAATCCACGACGCCCTGAAGCGGCGCTGTTTCTATTACTGGGTCGATTACCCGAATGCCGAGCGCGAGCTGGAAATCCTGCGCAAGAAAGCGCCGGGCGCACCCGAGGCGCTGAGCGCGCAGGTCGTCGCCTTCGTACACGAGCTGCGCAAGATGGACCTGTTCAAGCAGCCGGGCGTAGCCGAAACCATCGACTGGACCCACGCACTCGTGCAGCTCGATTATCTGGCACTCGATCCGGCCGCCATCGACAACACCCTCGGCGTGCTGCTGAAGTATCAAGACGATATCCAGAAGATCCAAGGCAGCGAGGCCAACCGCATCCTGACGCAGGTGCGCAGCGAATTGGCGATGGCCGGTTAGGACGCCCATGGCGCCGCTCGACGAGAACCAACCGCCCGAAGACCGCACCGCTCTTCCGGAAACACCGGAAGGCCCCGGCGGCAAGCTGGTCGACAATATCCTTTTCTTTGCCCGCGTTCTCCGCGCGGCGGGGCTGCCTGTCGGCCCCGGCAAGGTGCTTGACGCCATCGAGGCGGTGCGCACGGTCGGCATCACAGACCGGACGGTGTTCTACTGGGCGCTGCACGCGGTATTCGTGAACCGGCGGGACCAGCGCGAGATATTCGATCAGGCCTTCCACATCTTCTGGCGTAATCCGCGCATCCTCGAGAAGATGATGCAGATGGTGCTGCCGGAGATGAAGCTGGCAACCGACGGCAGCGAAGACGAGGCGGAGCAGATCAGCCGCCGCGTCGCAGAAGCGCTGAGTCAGCAGCAGGAAACCGGCATGGAAAGCAGCGCGCCGGAAGAGGATAGCGAACAGGAAATCCAGCTCGACGCGGTGATGACCTATTCCGAGCAGGAACTGCTGCAGGGCATGGATTTCGAGAAGATGAGCGCGGAGGAAATCCGCGCCGCGCACCGGGCCATCGAGAAGATGCACCTGCCACTGGCGGACATTCCGACCCGCCGCTTCTCTCCCAGCCGGTATGGCGACAAGGTCGATCTGCGCGCCACCCTGCGCCAGGCTCTACGCTCCGGCGGAGACAGTATTCCTCTGCAGCTGAAGAAACGCCGGACACGGCCGCCGCCGCTGGTTGTCCTGTGCGACATTTCCGGCTCAATGACACGCTATTCGCGCATGCTGCTGCATTTCATGCATGCCGTGACCAACGACCGGGACCGGGTGCACACCTTCCTGTTCGGCACCCGCCTGACCAATGTCACCCGCTATCTCCGGCACAAGGACGTGGACGAGGCACTGGACAAGATCAGCGGTGCGGTGGAGGATTGGTCCGGCGGTACCCGGATCGGGCATAGCCTTCAGGACTTCAACCGTGACTGGTCCCGCCGGGTTTTGACCCAGGGAGCGGTCGTTCTGCTCATCACCGACGGGCTCGACCGGGAAGCCGGCAAGGGCCTTGGTGCTGAAATGGAACGACTGCATAAGTCCTGTCGCAGGCTGATCTGGCTGAACCCGCTGTTGCGGTACGATGGCTTCGCCCCCAAATCACTGGGGGTGCGGGCCTTGTTGCCGCATGTGGACGAATTCCGGCCGGTACATTCGCTCGACAGCCTTGAGGATCTCGCAGAGCTGTTGGGCAAACCCGCCGGAATAAGACGGAGCGGCATGTCGGGCTGGCTCGGGAAACTGGCCGAGATCGAAGCGGCGGAGGTGGCATAGGGAGCCTCTTCCCCGCGTGCGGACCTGGGACAGGTCCTTGTATGGGAAGGAACCGGCAATGGACAGATACGATCCTGCACAGCAGGACGATATTCTTGGACGGATCGCCGAATGGCGGCGCGACGGGCGCCGCATCGCGGTGGCAACGGTTATCAAAACCTGGGGAAGCTCTCCGCGTCCGGTGGGCAGTCAGCTCGCCATCGACGATAGCGGGGCCATGATCGGCTCGGTTTCCGGCGGCTGCATCGAGGGCGCCGTGGTGCGCGAGGCAATGCAGTCCATTCAGGACGGCAAGCCCCGGACACTGGATTTCGGGGTCAGCGACGAGCAGGCCTGGGATGTAGGGCTCGCCTGTGGCGGCGAGGTAAAAGTTTACGTGGAACGGATCGAAGGACAATAAGATGCAAGCCGAGCTGTTCGACGCCCTGATGGTATATCGGGAGCAAAAGACGCCCGTCGCCATGGTCACACGCCTCGAAGATGGCGTGCAGGCACTGGTCACGCCGTCCGGCACGGAAGGGACGCTCGAGCTTTCGAGCGCACGGATCGACGAAGCGCGCACCCGCATGCGGGACGACCGCAGCGGCATCAGTGCGGACAGCACCCACTTCACCCATGTGCACAATCCGCCGCTGCGCATGATCATCGTCGGCGCCGTTCATATCAGCCAGCTTCTGGCCCCGATGGCAGCGCTCTCCGGCTATGCGGTATCCATCATCGATCCGCGCGCCTCCTTCGCGACCGAAGACCGGTTCCCCGGCGTCGAGCTGAGCGACGACTGGCCGGACGAAGCCATGGAGGCCCTCAAGCCGGATAGCAGAACCGCCATCATCACGCTAACGCACGATCCCAAGCTGGACGACCCGGCGCTCCACGTGGCGCTGAAGAGTGACGCCTTCTACATCGCCTGCCTCGGCAGCAAGCGGACCCATGCACGGCGCCTGGAGCGGCTCCGCGAGGAAGGCTTCACCGATGCCGACTTCCGGCGCCTCAACGGTCCTGCGGGCCTGCCCATCGGCGCCGTCTCCCCGGCAGAGATCGCCATATCGGTGATGGCGGAGATGACCGCCGTCAAACACGGAGCCGAACCGCTCAAAGCCGCGGCCTGAGGCGCATATGTATTTCGGTGAACTGCCAGTCTCGGAGGCTGAAGGCGCAATCCTTGCTCACAGCCGCCGGCTGGAAGGCCGGGCGCTCAAGAAAGGCCGCATTCTTGATACGGATGACCTTGCCGCCCTGAAGGCGGCCGGTATCGAACGGATCGTCTGCGCCCGCCTCGATGATGGCGACATTCCCGAGGACAAAGCCGCGGATCTGCTGGCGACCGCCTGTTGCGGCACTCAGGTCCGTGTCGGTCCGGCCTTTACCGGGCGCGCGAACCTGTTCGCCGAAGCAGACGGCATTGTCCTGTACGACCCGGAGCGGCTCGACAGCTTCAACCTGGTTGACGAGACCATCACCCTTGGGCTGGTGCAGCCCTATCAGGCCGTAACCCGGGGCCAGATGATCGGCACGCTGAAGATCATTCCCTTTGCCGTGCGCGAAAGCCCCGTGCGGATTGCCGAAGCACTGGCGGGCCAGGAAACACCGCTCTTGCGGGTGGCCCCGTTCCAGCCCCGCGATACAATCATGATCCAGTCCCGGTTGCCGGGCACCAAGGAAAGCGTGCTCGACAGCACGCTACGCGTGACAACGGACCGTTTGGCCGCACTTGGCGCCGAGCTGGTATCGGAATCCCGCTGCGAGCACGATCATGATTCCCTCACCAATGCGCTGCGCCGTGCCGTTTCCGCAAAACCGGGGCTGATCCTGGTCTCCGGAGCCTCCGCCGTCGTTGACCGGCGCGATGTCATTCCGGGCGCCATCGAAAGTATTGGCGGCGAGATCCTGCATTTCGGCATGCCTGTCGATCCCGGAAACCTGATGCTGATCGGCAGCATCGGCAAAATCCCCGTGATCGGCATGCCCGGCTGCGCCCGCTCGCCCAAACTGAACGGTTTCGACTGGGCCTTGCAGCGGATCTGCGCCGGCCTCGATATTCAACCGCGCGACATCATGCGCATGGGTGCCGGCGGCCTGCTGAAGGACGTTCCACACCGCCCCCTGCCCCGGGCCAGCGCCAAGCGCACGGATCCAGCCCCCGCGTCTCGAAAACCGGCGGAGAGCCGTCCGGAAATTGCAGCCATTCTGCTGGCGGCCGGACAATCTTCCCGCATGGGCGCAACAAACAAACTTCTCGGCACACTGGATGGCAAGCCGCTGGTCCGCTGGGTGGCGGAAGCCGTTCTTGCATCCACGGCGGGCCGCCTCATCGTGGTGACCGGCCACGAAGCGGAAAAGGTCACAGCCGCCCTCTCCGGTCTGGACGCAGAGTTTGTGCATAACCCGCAATACGCCCTGGGAATGAGCACCAGCGTCAAGGCGGGCTTTTCCGCCCTGCCCGAAGGCACGGATGCCGCACTCGTCTGTCTCGGCGACATGCCGAGCATCACCGCACACATGCTGGATGCTCTGATCTCGGCCTATGATCCGGTCGAGGGGCGGGCCATTGTGGTTCCGGTCCATGCCGGCAAGCGCGGCAACCCGATCCTGTGGGATCACCGCTTCTTCGAGGAAATGCAGGAGCTGGAAGGCGACAAGGGCGCGCGGGGCCTGCTTGCGGAATTCGCCCATCTGGTTGCCGAAGTGGATGCTCCGGACAATGCTGTCCACCTTGATATCGACACTCCGGAAATGCTGAGCAATGCTGGCGGCATGCTTGAGAAGGCCGAATAAGATGAGCGACGCCCTCTATCAGGCGGAGATCCTGCGGCTGGCCAAGGAAGGCCGGGGCAATCAACGGCTTGAGAATGCCGACGGAAGTGCCCGCGTCGATAACCCGCTTTGCGGGGATCGGGTGACTGTCGATCTGAAGACGCAGGACGGAAAAATCGCCGGGGTCGGGCACCGGGTGCAGGGATGCGCGCTATGCGAGGCGTCCGCCGCCCTGATCAGATTAAACGCCCCGGGGCGGAACTTGGGCGAGCTGGAGACAGTGCGCCAACAGCTTCTGGATTATCTTGCGGGAACTCGGGAAGACGGCCTCGATTGGCCGGAGCTGGAGAGCTTCGCCCCCGTCAGGGATTTCAAGTCGCGGCATGACTGTGTGCGTCTGCCGTTCGATGCGGCGCTTAATGCCCTGAAAGACGCTCTGGAGAAAAACCCGGCATTCTAGACGCCAGTACCCTAAGCGAGAATGTCGATGGTTTCGTCGAGAAGTTCATCGCCAGTCCGGAGCACGGCGACATTTGCTTCAAGCTGACGCTGCGCCTGGATCAGATTCACCGTTTCGTCGGCAATCGACACATTGGCAACAGATGATATGCCATCGGCATTCGCATCCGGGGCACTCGGGTTGTAGATAGGAAAGGATGCCGGATCGACCAGCGAGGTCTGTGTCCGCACACCGGCGGCACCGGTCGTGGTGGACTGGATCTCCGTCGGGCGGAAGATCGTCTCGCCATTGGCATTGGTTTCGGGGATCGGCTGGCCCGGGCGCAAAACCTCATCCGCCGGCGCCGCGACGCTGGAGATGTTCGCGAGATTGCTGGCCACGTTGCGGGTCTGGTTGCCCGCCGCGAGGATGCCGCTCACCGCTGTGTTCAATGCACCTGAAATGCTCATGCGCCTACCAATAAGCCAATTGCCTTAAAAAATAGTTTCCAGCGGCCCTTTTTACAAGCGGAACCCTGCATGGACCGTCGCGTGCGCCATCTGCCGTAACGTGTTATGTGAGAAAGATCATTCGGATGAACGAAGGGATCGCACACCGGTATGGACAAACGGCTCTTCCGTACTGGCTGGCACTCCGGCCTTCTGCTTGCGTTGCTCGTGTCGTTTCTCGTCGCGGCCACACCGGCCCGGGCGCAATCCATCCAGTGGTACATTGAGGTTCTGACGGACCCGATTACCAAGGCCCCCATTCTCGAAGCCCGCATCCTGTCGCGCCGCGGCTATCGCTTTCACCTGATGAAGCGGGATGACAACTCGCTCTGGGCTGAATTCCGGATGCCCCGTCACGTCGAAAAGATGATCAGCCGAAAACGGCTTCCGACCTACTGGATAGACGGCAACGATCCGGTCAATCTCGAAGCCCTGAAAGAGCTGGAAGTCGGCTTCAAGCCGACGCTTTACGAGATTAGCGAGAAAGGCGTTCAGTTCATTCTGTGGGGCGCCCTGAAAAAGGGGCAGGTGCCGCCGCCGCTGCGGAACTTCATGCTCGGCGAGACTCTGCATGTCCGCTACTGGACCTCAACCGGCGAGATGGAACAGGCTGAAATTCCTCTGAAGCGCGCGAACGAGGCGATTGCACAGATGCTGAACATCGCACCGCTCAACCGGGCTCCGGAAGCTGCACCGCAACGCCGGAACGAGACATTTGAAACTCTCGCCCGGCATTATCTCGATTTTTGTGAGGAACTCCGGTTCGTCGGCAGCGATACGGATTACGGAACCTGCCGCAACCGCTTTGTCAGCTGCAGTGAAAGCCCGGACCAGTCCGAAGAAAGCTTCAAATCTTGCTTGAATAAAGACGAATAATTTATTGATTATATTGAAATATCAAGCCTGGAAGAAGTAGGTACAGGAGAGAAGTCAAACGGCGACAGACCTTCGCGTTCAAAGAAGGAAGAGCCGGACTGACGGTCATCGTCCTGGCCCGCTTCCGTCACCCCGAAAGCACTCGCGGAAGTGACAGAGAAGGCGCCGCTGTCATTGGCAGCGCTTGCATCCGCAAATGGCGACACTCTCTCAGGCGCAAACGGACTACTGCTTATGCCAGAGCTTTCCGAGCCGCCCTGTCCGGCTGCTCCAGATGCCGTCCCGGGAGCAGAGTCTCCCGGCTCCGATGCCGTCCCGGAGATGCCCTCCGCCGCTTCATTCGACTCACCATCACCGTTAAGCTCTTCAAGAGCTTCGGTCACTTCCTGCGCCTTTTCCGCCCTTGCCTGCTGAATTCCCTGGCTCGCGCGGGCAGCAATGGCCTGATCCGCCGCCGATGGCTCCGCCGGAGCGAGCGCGGCATTGCGAACCTGCTGCAGCTTCCGGATCGTCGCGTCCGGATCACCGGCAACCGGGCTGGTTTCAATCGGCACTTCGCCACCGACAGCATAGCGGCGTCCGTCCGGTCCGGCCTGATAAGTATAGGATATGGACCCGGCATACTGACCGCCAGCGGCCTTGTGAGCCTGCTCGTGGCGCCGGACCTCGGTGTCGCGTTCCTTGAGATCGTCTACGGTCTCCTGCTCTTCTTCGGTCAGACCGTTCGCGCCCTCTTCTTCTTCCGAGCCGGCTTCCTGTGCCTGCTCACCTTCCGCACCGGCGGCATCCTCGGTAGCCGGGTCGGACGGCTCCTCAATCGCGGTGCGCTCTTCTTCCTCGCTACCGCTCTCTTCCTGAACGGCGGCAATATTCCGGGGGGCTAAAAGGCCATTGAGGCCGGAGACGAAAAACGGCCCCTCGTCGCCACCATCGGCCTGCTCACCCTGGCCGAAAGGCGTCAGCGCAGACGAAGCCGTCAGCCCTATCGCTGTCGACGCACCTGTCCTGCCTATCGCGTTCTGTGGATTATCTTCATCGCCCGGAGAAGCAAAAACAGCAGCGGATATCGTGCTGTTGCTCCGTATGATGAGACTGTTTTCAACGCCAGAGACCATACCTATCCCTAGTTACCGGGGATTCTGCCCGGAATACCTGGAAACTCCAAAATAAGTCTTTGGTTCGATCCAGTCAACCAAGGCGGCATCACAACCAGGTGCTCTTTCATACAAATCGAGAATTGTAACCCGCCGTATTTGCACTATTTATGCTCGGCGCCTCAACTAGATTAGAACTCTCCTTCCAGGCGTCCAAACCAGAACAGGTACCCCGTGACCGCAGAGACCAAGGCTCCCCCAATTCTCGTGCTCATTGTTGCAACCGCGACGGGACCACTTGCATTAAATCTCTTTGTTCCCTCAATGCCTGGTCTCGTGCCGATTTTCGGGACCGACTACCACACCGTTCAATACACTTTGACACTGTATCTCGTAGGTATCGCCGTTGGTCAGCTTATGTACGGTCCGATTTCCGACCGGATCGGCCGCCGCCCGACCCTTCTGGCGGGTCTGGCCATATATACGCTTGCCAGCCTTCTGTGCGCCTTCGCGGGGTCCATCGAGTGGCTGATAACCGGCCGCGTTTTCCAGGCTCTCGGCGGCTGCGCCGGCATGGTTCTCGGCCGGGCCATCGTACGGGATGTCTACAAACGGGAAGATGCCGCTCCAGTGATCGCTTTCATCACCATGGCAATGGCCATCGCCCCGATGATCGGCCCGGCAATAGGAGGCTTCCTGGACAGCGCGTTTGGCTGGTACGCGGGTTTCTATGTCGTGGCGGCCATGGGCGGGGCCGCGCTGGTCTACGCCATACCGACGCTGCATGAGACGCACCATGCACGCACTGACCGGATTGATATCGTCAATCTCGCACGCAACTACGGCACATTACTCAGCTCGCGGGCCTATCTCGGCTACACGCTGAACACGTCCTTTTCCATTGGCTGCTTTTTTGCCTTTCTGTCTTCCGCGCCCTACGTCACCATCGAGATTCTGAAGATCCCGCCGCAGGTCTACGGCTTCTTTTTCATCATCGTTTCTCTCGCCTATATGTCCGGGAACTTCATCGCCACCCGGATATCCCGGCGTCTCGGGATCGACCGGATGATCCTGCTCGGCTGTTGCTTTTCCCTGACCGGCGCCGTTGTCCTGACAACATTGTCTATTCTCGGGTTCCTGTCCGCGCTCGCCATATTCCTCCCCTTTGCTCTGATTGCCTTCGGCAACGGCATGAGCCAGCCCAACGCCATCGCCGGCTCGGTCAGCGTGAATCCGCTGATTGCCGGCACCGCGTCGGGGCTGATGGGGTTCATGCAAATGGTCTTCGCCGGCCTGGCGACGGTGACGGTCGGCTATTTCCAGAGCGATACAGACTTCATTGCGCTCGCCGTGACGGTCATGGTCGGGGCGTGCTGTGCGCTGGCAAGCCTGACCCTCGTCCGCAATCAGACGCCCGAAGTACCGCAAGAACAGGAAATCGCCGCCGAATGAGCAAAAGCCCGACAAGAGATCAAGATGCACAAGACCTTATCGGCAGGGCATCCGCACTCTTCACGGCCGCCCCTGAAAACCCGCAGGCCTCGTTTCGCTATCCTGTATTGGCCACCATCGGACGGGATGGAAGCCCGAACGGCCGCGTTCTGGTGCTGCGGACAGCGAATGCCGTAAACTGGCAAGCCACGCTGCATACGGACAGCCGGTCGGAGAAAGTCGCCGAGCTGACCGAAAACAGTATGGCGATGCTGGTGTTTTACGACCACGAAGCCGGCCTGCAGATGCGGCTTAAAGGGATCATGGGACGAATGGCCGATACCCCGGAGAAAAAAGCTGTCTGGCAGGCACTTCCGGTGACCAACCGGCCGAACTACCACTCAAGCCTGCCGACCGGATCCGAAATCAGCGGGGCGGACGGCAACACCATTCAGCCGGACAGCCAGTCGGGTTACGAGAATTTCGATGTGCTTCACTTCACGGCCGAGACAGTCGACATCCTGCAACTGACTCGTGCCGGAAACCGGCGATACCGTCTTGATATTCTGAACGAAACCGGGGCCTGGCTGGTGCCCTGAGCATGCCGGCCCGTTATGTTTCGAACATGCTGACTTTCAAGTCTTCCGACGGACCGAGCCAGATCACATTCTGCGTGTGATCCGCCAGAGCGTCCCCGGTCTCCGCATGCACAAACACAGTCAGCTCACCGCGGTTAAGAGCAAGCCAGGGAATGATCTCGCCAAACTTTTCCGGCGTGAACGCAACCTGATAGCTGTAGCGCGGGTGCGGGCCGACAGGTTTCTCGTGGAAGCGCCCCATCTCGATATCGAACGTCTGCTCGATCGTCTCACGCAGAGAGCGGGCGGCTTCGCTGCTGGCTTCATCGAAATAAACATGGGCGTGATATCCGAGGATATCTGACGTGTCTTTGGGCATTCGGGTTCCTTTCAGCATCCCGCCACGAGCAGGCAAGATCAGGATACAGCACGATAGCGGCAGGTTTCATCCCGCCATTCGCGCTATATGGTTAACGAATTTTGACTATGCACCTTCTTTCTGATGCACTGAGCGGACAGAGAGATTGCCAAAAGCGGGAGATGCGTCATGGCCCTTCACACGACCGGGATCTGCGACTTCGGCTGGAAAGCACCCGACTTCCGGCTGAAGGGCATCGACGGCGCGGAGCACAGCCTTGCGGATCTTCGCGGCCCGAACGGCACGCTCGTCATGTTTATCTGCAATCACTGCCCCTATGTGAAGGCAATCGCGGACAAAATCTCACGTGACACAGCGGAGCTGGCCGCGTTTGGCGTTTCCTCCATTGCCATCATGTCGAACGATACGGAAGCCTATCCGGCGGACTCCTTCGACAACATGATCCGGTTCGCCGCCACACATAACTTCACCTTTCCTTATCTTATCGACGAAACGCAACAGGTCGCGCGCATCTATGATGCGGTCTGCACCCCTGATTTCTTCGGTTTCGATGCGGATCTCGGCTTGCAATATAGAGGGCGCCTTGACGAAAGCAGGGCTTCACCGGTCGAGGGGGCCCGGCGCGATCTGTTCGAGGCCATGAAGCAGGTGGCGGAGACAGGCAATGGCCCGAGAGAGCAGATCGCCAGCATGGGCTGCTCGATCAAATGGAAAACAGGCACCTGAAATGCAGAAAGCCGACGGAACAGGCGCATTTCAGCAGCCCTCAAGCCACCCATCTTCCTGCTGAATCACTCGGGGTAACGGACAGAGCGCCCTCAATCAGCGCCTCGAGGCTCTCCATCCCGCCGGACCTCGTCCAGCACCCAGTCGCGGAAAACGGAAACCTTGTTGGAGCGCAGTGATTCCTCCCGGCAGACAAAATAATAGGCCAGCGGCGCCGGTGTCTCGACCTCGAACGGCCTGATCAGGCGCCCCGCGCGCAGATCCTCCGTCACAAGCTGAGAGCGGGCTAAGGCAACGCCCTGCCCTTCGATTGCCGCCTGCAGGACCATGTCCATCTGCGTGAAGAAAGCGCCGCGACGCACATCCACGCCCTCGATGCCGAAATGCTCCAGAAAATGCGCCCAGGTCTCCCCGGGGAAACTGTTCACATCATGCAACAACGGATAATGCTTCAGATCTTCGGGGCGCTTCAGTCCCGGTGGTCTCGCCGCTACCTCAGGACTGCAAACAGGATAGATACACTCCGTCATGATCTGCTGGACGTGGACGCCCTCTTCCTTCCCCTCACCGAGGCGCAACGCGACATCGACACCGTCCGTGACGAAATCCGCCTTGCGGTCTTCCGCCGCGATCCGGACATCGATTTCGGGATACCGCATGCGGAACCGGGACAGCCTCGGGATCAGCCATTTCACGGCAAATGACGGCAGCACGCTGACGGTCAGCGGGCGTCCTTCCTCATGCTCCTTCAGATCATTCACAGCCGACAGCAGGCGGGAAAAGGCCTCGCGCACAGCCGGGGCGAGACGCGCGCCTTCCGGCGTCAGTTCCAGCGCCCGGGGGCGCCGCAGGAACAAGGGGCAGCCGAGCTCCGCCTCCAGGGCCTTGATCTGCTGGCTGATGGCAGCCGGGGTCACGAACAGCTCTCCGGCCGCGAGCTTGAAACTCATGTGGCGTGCCGCCGCTTCAAAGCAGCGCAGACCATTCAGGGGTAAACGGCTCAACATGATTTAGCTGAACTAATCCATATGGCAGATTAACTCGTTTGATGAATGCTCATTTGTAGCTCAAATTCTCAATCACCGACAGACACGAATGAGCGTGTGTGACGAATTGATTAAGGAGAACTTTCATGTTCAAGAACGAAACCCTGAATGTCGCTCCTGCCGCATGCATGACAGCAGGAACCAACGGATCGGTCTTCACGCACAAGCGTGGCCGGAACGGTGTTGTGCACACGATCGTCACCACCCTGCTCACCTGGCAGGACCGGCTGCGTCAGCGCCAGTCCCTCCGGGATCTCGGCGACCGTGAGCTTTCCGACATGGGCATCAGCCGGGCCGAAGTCGAGTACGAGATCAACAAGCCGTTCTGGGCAGCCTGATCCGGTACCGGACCAAATACCTGATACCACGTCGCGGCTTTAATGCCGCGGCTGCCTGACAACTAACTACCGGGCGTCGAAATCTAGGATCACCGTCTCGCTTGCCGGGTGGGACTGACAGGTCAAGACAAAGCCCCGCGCCACCTCTTCCTCGGCAAGCGTATAATTCAGATCCATCTCGACGCGGCCTTCCAGGACCTTTGCCCTGCATGTGCAGCACATCCCACCCTTGCAGGCGTAGGGCATATCCGGTCTTGCCCCCAGGGCCGCGTCGAGAATGGAGACGTCGTCAGTACCGAGCGTAAATTCAGTACGCACCCCATCGAGTATGATGGCGACGTCCGCGCCTGTGCGCACCGCTTTGGCCCTGTTCGCCAGGCGGCTGCGCCGGGCCGCGGCCGCTTTCGCCGCCGCATCACCCGCCGGCGCGAACAACTCGAAAAGCACCCTTTCCTCCCCGACACCATGCGTCGCGAGCGCAGCCCGCACGTCACCGATCATGCCTTCCGGCCCGCACAGGAAGAAGCGATCCACCGCATGCACGTTCAGGATCGAGCGGAAAAAGCTCTCGCATTTATCCCTGTCGATCCGCCCGTTCAGCAGAGCCGCTTCCTGCGGCTCCCGGCTCAGCACGTGCAGAACGCTGAAACGTGACGGATAGCTATTCTTCAGATCGAGCAAAGCCTCGCGGAACATGATCTCCCGTACCGACCTGTTGCCGTAGAACAAGGTGAAACGGCTTTCCGGCTCCACCGCCAGCACCGACTTTGCGATCGAGAGAACCGGTGTGATCCCGCTTCCTGCGGCAAATGCCACATACGTCCGGGCAGTCTCCGGGTCCGGCTCCACAGTGAAGCGCCCTTCCGGCAGCATGACATCGAGCATATCTCCGGATTTCAGCCCATCATTCGCGAAGCTGGAAAAGGCTCCGCCTTCGATCCGCTTTATCGCCACCCTGATCTCGCCATCCCCCAGACCGCTGCAGATCGAATAAGACCGGCGCACGTCCTTACCGTCGATCTGGTGCCGCAGCGTCAGATACTGCCCCGGCAGATACCGGAATGCCGCGCGTTGCTCTTCAGGCACATCGAACGCAATGGACACGCTGCCGGGTGCTTCCGGGCGCACCTCCCGAACACGCAGACTGGTGAAGCGCACCATCGCCACCCCCTAGTGACACTTGAAGTAATCGAATGGTTCGGCGCAGTCCACGCACCGGTAGAGCGCCTTGCAGGCGGTCGAGCCGAACTGACTGAGACTCTCGGTATGCTCCGAGCCGCACCGCGGGCAGGCAACGACCGGATCAATACCGAGCAATGATTTTCTGGAAGTGGATTGCTCCGCCGGAGGCGCGATACCGATCGCCTTGAGCTTTTCCCGCCCCGCCTCGCTCAGCCAGTCCGTCGTCCAGGCAGGCGCCAGCACCGTCTTCACCTCGGCCTTGTCGAAACCGGCTCCAAGCACAGCGTCACGCACCATCATCTCGATATATGCCATGGCCGGGCAGCCGGAATAAGTTGGCGTAATGCTTACAACCGCCGCACCACCGGAAACTTCGACACCCCGCACCACGCCGAGATCCACCACCGACAGAACCGGGATCTCCGGATCGCACACCGCTTCAAGAGCCCGCCAAAGGCGTCCCACCGCATCTTCAGGAACAGGGACGGGTTTGGCCATGCCTCACCATTTGGCATCCGGATAGGCCCGCGGCAGGAATTGCATTTCCGCCAGCAGAAATCCCAGATGCTCCGAATGCACGCCTTTCTTGCCACCGCCAATGGACCAGGAGGCTTCCGGGACCGTCAGAGTGGCTTCTCCGAGGACCGCCGTGATCGCATCGCGCCAGTTCTCATGAAAATCTCCGGGATCAATTCCGATCCCGGCCTGCATCATCATCTCGTCGATGGCATCGCCATCGAACAGCTCGCGCGTATAGCCCCAGAGCTTTTCCAGCGCGGCCTGCGCCCGAGCCCGGCTTTCTTCCGTACCGTCTCCAAGACGGATCAGCCACTGGCCGCTGTGACGGCGATGATAGACCGCCTCCTTGATCGCCTTGGCCGCGATATCGGCGATGTCCTGATGGGCCGATTTCGTCAACGCCTGCAGCAATTCGACATGGAAACAGTCGAACAGAAACTGGCGGACTATGGTCTCGGCGAAATCGCCGTTCGGCTGCTCGACCAACAGGAAATTCCGCCAGTCGAGCACGTCGCGTTTGAAGGCCAGCGCATCAGCGTCCCGGCCCGTACCCTCCACCTTGGCCGCCAGTTCAAGCCAGAGCTTGGACTGGCCGACAAGATCGAGCGCGATATTGGAGAGAGCGATATCCTCTTCCAGCACAGGTCCCTTGCCGCACCATTCCGACAACCGGTGCCCGAGAATCAGACAATTGTCCCCAAGCCGGAGCAGATATTCGAAGAGCGCTTCGCGTTGTGCGGCGGCTGTCATGTCATGGTCTCCAGCGGGCCCGGATTACAGGCATTCCACCTCATCCGGAACGTCGTAGAAGGTCGGATGACGGTAGATCTTGGCATCGGCAGGATCGAACAGGGATTCCCTGTCGGCCGGCGCAGAGGCAACGATATCGGTCGATTGGACCACCCAGATACTCTCGCCTTCCCGCCTCCTTGTATAGACATCCCGGGCATGCTGCAGCGCCATCTCCGCATCGCACGCATGCAATGAGCCGACATGCTTGTGAGACAGGCCCTCACGGGCACGGATGAAGACTTCCCAAAGCGGCCAGTCATCTCCGGCTTTCATGTTTTTCTCCTGATCGGCCGGAGCCAAAGCCCGGCAGGCATGGTGATCGTAAATTATTCAGCGGCAACACGCGCCGCGCTTTCACGCCGGCGTTTCTTGTCCGCATAGGCGATAGCGGCCTCACGCACCCAGGCGCCGTCTTCATGCGCCTTGATCCGGGCCGCCATACGCTCCCTGTTGCAGGGCCCGTCTCCCGAGACAACCCGCTTCAACTCGGCCCAGTCGATTTCGCCAAAATCATAATGGCCGCGCTCCCCGTTCCACTTCAGGTCCGGGTCCGGCATCTTGAGCCCCAGATAATCGGCCTGCGGCACCGTCATATCGATAAATTGCTGCCGCAGATCGTCATTCGAGACACGCTTGATCTTCCACGCCACTGACTGCGAGGAATGCGCGGAGTCCCGGTCGCTCGGCCCGAACATCATCAGCGACGGCCACCACCAGCGATCCAGCGCGCTCTGCGCCATGCGTTTCTGCTCCATGGTCCCGAAGGCCATCGACATCATGATTTCGTAGCCCTGCCGCTGATGAAAGCTCTCTTCCCGGCAGATCCGTTCCATCGCCCGTGCATATGGTCCGTAGGAACACCGGCAAAGCGCGATCTGGTTGATGATGGCGGCGCCATCGACCAACCAGCCAATCGTGCCGATATCCGCCCAGGAGAGGACCGGGTAATTGAAAATGTTGGAATATTTCGCCCGGCCGTCATGCAGTGCCTCGATCATCTCCGCTCTTGGCGTGCCGAGGGTTTCAGCAGCGCTGTAGAGATAGAGACCATGCCCCGCCTCGTCCTGGATCTTGGCCAGCAGTTGCACCTTGCGGCGCAGGGAGGGCGCGCGGGTGACCCAGCAACCTTCCGGAAGCATACCGACGATTTCTGAATGAGCGTGCTGGGACATCTGGCGGACCAGATTTTGCCGGTAAGCCTCCGGCATCCAGTCACGCGGCTCGATCTTGATTTCCTGATCGACCCGCGCCTGGAAACGTGCCGCTTGTTCCGTTTCGGAGGATTGGCCCGGACTTTGGCTTTCCACCATTGCGTTTCCTCGCTTAACTCGGACGTTGCCGAATAGCAACAACAATGTGATACATATTTTTCAATTCGTCCAGAAAAATTGTATCACATTAACGCATGGGAACCGCACAGCATGAGCGACAAACAGGCGAAAGATGCCGCCAAGAATGCTGCGGAGAACACCGCTGACGAGACCGCCCGGCGCGTTGCCGACTGGATGTATGAAAATGACCCGGCAACCAGGGCTCTCGGCATGAAGGTGGAGCAGGTAACGCCCGGATACGCGCGGCTGCGCATGAAAGTCCGCGCCGACATGCTGAACGGTCACGGCACCTGCCATGGCGGCATGATCTTCAGCCTTGCCGACAGCGCCTTTGCGTTCGCCTGCAATTCTGGAAACACCCTGACGGTGGCCCAGAGCTGCGACATCAGTTTCGTCAATCCGGCACGCGAGGGCGACGAACTTGTCGCGACCTGCGAAGAACGGTTTCAGCGCGGCCGTTCGGGAATTTACGATACGGCCGTGGCAACGTTCGATGGCACACCCGTCGCCTTCTTTCGCGGCAAATCCCGCACCCTCGGCGGCGCGCTCATAGAGGACACGCCTCACTGATGACCCTCGCCATGAGCCCAGACACGCTTTCCGTTCTCGCCCGGGACATGCTCTCGGGGCTGAAGCCGCGCGCGAAATCCCTGATCGTAACTGTCTACGGGGACGCCATCCTGCCGCATGGCGGCACCGCCTGGCTCAGCGACCTGATCAGCATGATGGAGCTTTTCGGCATCGGTGAACGGGTGGTTCGGACGGCTGTTTTCAGGCTGGTTCAGGACGAGATCCTGACGGCACGGCAGATCGGACGCCGCAGTATCTATTCGCTGACAGAAAACGGTCGCCAGGATTTCGATGCCGCCCAGCGGAGAATCTATGCACCGGCCCGAAGTCGCGAGATGACTGGAGAGCCCTGGCAAATTGCCTTGCTGACCAGCACCATAAACAGCACAGAGCGCGAAGCCCTCAGGAAGGCGCTTGGTTGGGCGGGATATGGTGCTTTCGGCCCGCAGGTCCTGCTTGGCATCGGTGGAGACCTCGGCGGCGCAAAGCAGGAACTCGCACATCTTGGCCTCGAAGACCGGGTCGCGCTGTTCGAAGCCGCCCCGGATTCCGCCGCAATGACCCTGCGGGCATTATGCCGGGAAGCCTGGGACTTGGAAAAGACAGACACTGCCTATCGGGCCTTTGTCGAAGGCTTCATGCCTGTTCTGGATATTCTTGAAAACACGCGCGAAACTCTCGCACCCGATACGGCTTTCCTGCTGCGGGTGCTGATGATCCACGTCTATCGGCGCGCCCTGCTCCGGGATCCCGGCCTTCCCTCCGGCATCATGCCGGAGGCGTGGAGTGGCCGCAGGGCCACCGAACTTACCGCGCGGATATACACTCTGCTGAAGCAGCCGGCGCAGGCCTATCTGGAAAACACCATCAACGGCGTGGATGGCGCTTTGCCGCCACCGGCAGAATCATATTTTTCGCGTTTTCAGGGAGCCGCCGGCTGATCCGGACACGGGATGCCCATCAACCCGCTTCCGCCCGATCCAATTTTACCCGCCAGCTCAACCGTGTACTGCCTTTCGGCCGGAAAAACGGAACCAGACACTCGCCATGCCCCCGCCGGGATGATTAAATAAGCCAGCTTCAAAAACAGTCGTGCAACCGACTAATATCTTACACCTCTTCAAGCCGGCTTTGGGATCGAGGTCATGATCGAGATCTACATAGAATGCTGGGCCAGCCCGGACGGAATCCGGTATCCATGGTCAGTCTGGCAGGATGGCCGTCAGGTCGAATCCTCGCACACATCCACCCTTTACGAGGATCAGGATCAGGCTGAAGCCGAGGCGCGGCGATACTGCGTCGAGGTGCTGAAAGCGGAGCCGGTCAATGTTGTCCGGTTATGATCGCTGTCATTCATTGACGCCCGGCAAACATACGTCTTTACTAATGCTCACTCCTCTCCGATTTCTCTCTTATTCAAACCGATTGTATCGAAATGCCTGAGACCTCTGTACAAGGCCGCCTCGCGGTCGATGTCGGCGGCACCTTTACGGATGTCGCACTTGAATTTGGCCCCAAACGCTTCACGGCGAAGGTCCTGACAACCCCGTCAATGCCCGAGCGTGGTGTGATGGAGGGTATCGAAAAGGCGCTTGAGGTGGCCAATGCGTCACCGGCCGATATCGGGTTGATTATCCACGGCACGACTCTGGCAACGAATGCCCTGATCGAGCGGAAAGGCGCCAAGACGGCGCTGATCACAACAGAAGGCCTGCGGGACTCCGTGGAAATGGCCTTCGAGAACCGGTTCGAACAATATGACATCAATATCGACCGACCGGACCCGCTGGTGCCGCGCAATCTGCGCTGGTCCGTGCGCGAACGCCTGAATTTCAAAGGTGAAGTGCTGATCCCGCTGGATGAGGCGAGCGTCGAGGCGCTGGTCCCGCTGATAGAGAGCCACGAGATCGGCTCGGTCGCCATCGGTCTCATTCACTCCTACGCCAACGGCGCACATGAAGAGCGTGTCAGCAAAATCCTGGGCAAGGCGCTCCCCAATCTCAGCATCACGCTGTCGAGCGAGGTTTGCCCGGAAATCCGGGAATATGAACGGCAATCGACGGCCTCCGCGAACGCCTATGTGCAGCCGATCATGTCCCGCTATCTCGGTATTCTGCGCGAGGATCTGAAGAAACGCGGTTTCGCCTGCCCGGTTCTGCTGATGACCTCCGGCGGCGGGCTGACCACGCTGGACACGGCAATGAAATTCCCGATCCGGCTTGTCGAATCCGGCCCCGCTGGCGGCGCCATCCTGGCCAGCGAAATTGCCCGCGAGTGCGATCTTGCCAGCGTTGTCTCCTACGATATGGGCGGCACCACAGCAAAGATCTGCCTGCTGGACGATTTCATGCCGCAGACGACGCGCACCTTCGAGGTCGCGCGTGTCTACCGCAACATGAAGGGCAGCGGCTGGCCTGTCCGCATTCCCGCCATCGAGATGGTCGAGATCGGTGCCGGCGGCGGCTCCATCGCGGCTGTCGACAAGCTCGGCCGGATTGCCGTCGGGCCGCACAGCGCGGGTGCCGATCCGGGACCTGCCAGCTACGATCAGGGCGGCACAAAACCGACCGTGACGGACGCGGACGTGGTGCTCGGCAAAATCGATCCGGCGAGCTTCGCCGGAGGCTCCGTCTCCCTCAACCCGGACAAGGCCAAAGCGGCCCTGAAAACCGAGGTTGGCGACAAGATGGACCTCTCCGAAGTGCTGTCCGCCTTCGGTGTCTGCGAGATCGTCGACGAGAACATGGCCAACGCTGCCCGCGTCCATGCCATCGAATGGGGCAAGGATATCGCGGCCCGGGCCATGATCGCTTTCGGCGGCGCCGCCCCACTGCACGCAGCCAGACTGGCAGAGAAGCTCGACATTCCGACCGTCGTGGTGCCGACCGGCGCCGGTGTCGGCTCGGCAATCGGCTTCCTGCGCGCGCCGATCTCTTACGAAGTCGTGCGCTCCAGATATGTGAAGCTTGCGGACTTCGATGCGGGCGAAATCAATGCCCTGCTCTCGGGCATGGCGGACGAGGCCCGCGTCATCGTTTCCAGTGGCGCCGGCGGTGCCGCGCTTGAGGAAACCCGGACAGCCTTCATGCGCTATGTCGGACAAGGCCATGAGATTGCCGTCCCCCTGCCGGACGGTGACCTGACAGCAGAGCATGCAAAAACGATCCGGGCGGCGTTCGAAAGCGAATACAAGCGCCTCTATGGCCGGATCATCCCGGGACCGGAGCCCGAGATCCTGAGCTGGACTCTAACGATGACAGCACCACGGCCGCAAATCCCGGCGGAGCTGACTGCACCAAGCGGCGGTGCGGCGGAAGCAACCGGCAAGCGCGAGCTATTCGATCCGGCCAGTGGCACCTATGTCGAGGCCAAGATCTATTGGCGCGACAACCTGCCCGTTGGAGCATCCATTCAGGGCCCGGCGATCATCTCCGAATCCCAGACCACGACCATCGTGACATCCGCATTCGACGCGACCGTCAACGAACTCGGGTATCTCATCCTGACCCGCAAGCAAGCGGCCTGAGGGAGCATAGACATGAGCCAGAAATCAGCCCTCGATCAGATCCGCATGCAGATCCAGTGGAACCGGCTGCTCTCCGTCGTGGAAGAGCAGGCCCAGACCCTGATCCGGACCGCCTTCAGCACCTCCGCCCGTGAAGCCGGCGATATTTCCGCCGGTGTCTATGACTGCAGGGGCCGCATGCTGGCCCAGGCGGTCACCGGCACGCCGGGTCACGTCAATGCCATGGCCGCCTCGGTCGGTTTTTTCATGGAGAAGTTCCCGCTTTCGACCATGAAACCGGGCGATGTCTTCGTCACCAACGACCCCTGGCGCGGCACCGGCCATCTGAACGACTTCACTGTGGTTACTCCGACATTCCTCGGTAACGAGATCGTCGCCCTCTTCGCCTGCACGACCCACGTGGTCGATGTTGGCGGCAAGGGCTTCGGCCCGGACGGACGGCAGATCTATGAGGAAGGGATCAATATCCCGATCATGAAACTCGCCGAGAACGGCGAGTTCGTTGAGCCGGTGCTGGCCATCATCCGGAACAATGTCCGCAACCCGATCGAGGTCGAAGGCGATCTCTACTCTCTCGCCGCCTGCAACGATGTCGGCGGCACCCGCCTGATCGACATGATGCGCGAGTTCGGCATGGAGACGCTCGACACGCTCGCGGATTATGTGATCGAGAGCGCCCGGGCGGGCATGGCGGCGGAAATCCGTGAGCTGCCGAACGGCACCTACCACAATTCCATGCGGATCGACGGCTATGAAAGCCCGATCGATCTGGTCGCCGCCCTGACCATCCGCGACGAGGAGATCGAGGTCGATTTCACCGGCACCTCCGGCATTTCGACCTTCGGCATCAACGTGCCACTGACCTACACGCAGGCCTATGCCAGTTTCGGCATCCGCTGCGTCATCGGTGGGGCCGTGCCGAACAATGCGGGCTCCCTCGCCCCGGTCATCATCACCGCGCCGGAAGGCAGTATCCTGAACGCGCCCCATCCCTGCGCCGTGACTGCCCGGCACGTGATCGGCCAGATGCTGCCGGACGTCGTGCTCGGCTGCCTCAATCAGGTGATCCCGGACCGTGTGCCGGCCGAAGGAACCTCCTGCCTGTGGAATCCGGTCCTGCTCGGCGGGCATGGTCTGACGGATTCGGACTATGGTGACGCAACGCCATTCGCCATCAACACCTTCCATGCAGGCGGCACGGGCGCCCGCCCGGACAAGGACGGCCTCAACGCAACGGCCTTTCCGTCAGGCGTGCGCAACACCCCGATCGAGGTGAACGAGACCATCGCTCCCCTGATCATCTGGCGTAAGGAATATCGGGCCGACAGCGGCGGTGCCGGAAGGTATCGCGGCGGGGTCGGTCAGGTGATGGAAATCTCCCATTCCCAGCATGCCCCCTTCGCCATCAACTGCATGTTCGACCGGGTGACCTATCCGCCACGCGGCCGTAACGGCGGCGGTGACGGCACGGCCGGCATCATCGAACGGGCCAATGACGGCAGCCGGTTGAATTCGAAAGGCCGGCAGAGCGTCAACGGGGATGACAAACTGATCATTTCCATGCCCGGCGGCGGCGGCCTAGGAAACCCGCATGAGCGCGATCCGTCGGACGTCGCGCGCGACGTCCTGCTCGGCTTTGTTTCGCCCGAGGCGGCAGAGACGGTATATGGTGTCGCCGTCGATGGAAAAGGCGCGGTGGACGAAGCCCGAACAAAAGGTCTTCGCGCCACCAGCTAAAGAAAAGCCGAGGAAGAGAAGCATGGGATCAGGAAACGCCCCGGACATCCATATCGACGGGCTCGCAAAGAGCTTCGCCGACAATGAGGTGCTGCGGTCTGTCTCCCTGAACATTCCCGCCGGGCAGTCGACGGTCCTGATTGGACCGTCGGCGAGCGGCAAATCCGTATTGCTGAAATGTCTGGTCGGCCTGATGCAGATCGATAGCGGCAGCATGCGGTATGGCGATCTCGAACTCAGCGGACTGAGTACCGGTGAATGGAGCGATTTCCAGGGCCGGATCGGCATGCTGTTTCAGCAGAACGCCCTCTTCGACAGCCTCAGAATCTGGGAAAACATCGCCTTCCGCCTGACCCATCATGAAGGCGTTCCACGGGGCGAGGCCCGCGACCGTGCTGTTAAACGCATGGCGTCCGTCGGTCTCGGCGAGGAGATGGCCGATCTCTATCCTGTGGAATTGTCGGGCGGCATGCAGAAACGGGTCGGCGTGGCGCGCGCCATGGTCGGTAATCCGGAACTGCTGATCCTCGACGACCCGACGGCGGGACTCGACCCGATCCTGACCAATACAATCCTCTCGCTGATCGAGCGTGAGACATCGGGCAAGGGCACCACCGTGCTTGTCGTAACCGGCGACATGAAGGCGGCGCGCAGCCGGTTCGACAATGTCGCCATGCTGTTCGACGGAGAGATCAAATGGTCCGGAAAACGCGACGACGTTCCGGAGGCTGGCGATCCCTATCTCGAACAGATGATCAACGGTCAGGCCCGTGGCCCGATCAAGATGCGCCTCGCCGCCCGGGGCTGACCTCCAGCTTCAATTGATTTGGATCAATGCAGGCCGGCAGGCCGGTATTCATGCTCCCCTTGTTTTCATGCTGAGAAGCATATGAAACAGGAGAGCGAGCTGGCGATGGATGTAGCTGCCCCCGAGCTGACGAAACAAACCGGCCTCATGCCCTGTCATGGGTGTGAAGAGCTGACCTGCCCCATCCGTCAGGCTCTCGGCGAGGCAGATCTCACTACATGCTCAAATGCCGTGACCCGAATGTCCGCGCGTGCGGGGGAGAAGCTGGATGTCGCGGGCTTTGCCCCCGATACGGTCTTTCGTGTGGTTAACGGCATGCTCATGCAGGAGCATGTTTCCGAGGACGGACGCCGCCATATAGCGGCCTTCAAGACCAATGGCGACCTGTCCTGGCCATTGCCGCACCTCAAGCCCGGTGATATCCGCGAATTCTACGAAGCCGTACAACCGACCGAGCTCTGCATCATCTCCGTCGATCCAATTGCGCGCAGCGCGCCCGGCTCTGCAGGGTTGCTGAAAGCTCTTTACGGTGCGGCCCGGGATGAAGTGAGCCGCACCCAATCCAGGATGTTCCTGCTAGCCCGCTCATCCGCTGCCGAGCGCCTCGCCGGTTTTCTGCTGGATCTGGCAGAACGTACCGGCCAGGCAACCAGGCGCGGGGTAGAGCTGAAGCTCGGCATGCGGCGGGAACGCATTGCCGATCATCTGGGCATGCAGCCGGAAACCATCAGCCGGGTTATGTCCAGCTTCAAGAAAGCCGAAATCATCCGGCTGCCGCGCCCGTCCCTGGTCATTATCCCCGACCTGCAGGCCCTTTCGGCTATCGCATCGGGAGTGAGTTGATCGGCCTTGGCCTGAGGGCCGTCAGCCCGCCTGCGCCATTTCCGAAAGAACGCTGGCGTCCGCAATCTCGTTCAGCGACAGAATGCGATCCGCGAGTTCGTCAGCCCGGCTGGCGCCGAGGATCTCCTCGCTCAATGTCCCGAACTTGGCCAGCAGGCGCCGGCGCTGCTCCGGCTGGTCGGATGCGGGAACCCCCACATTCTCTACCTCTTCCACCGACGACCCATCTTTCAGGTCGAGTTTAACCCGGCCGTGGCTCCAGATATCGCTTTCAACACCAACCACGACGGAACGCTTGCCAAGATCGCGCAGGGTTTCATCCTGAGCATTCTCATCCGTATAGGTGTCGAGAGCCCCCGTATTCATCCCGCTTAGCGCCATGCCGACCGTATGCTTCAGGCTGAACTTGATCTGCAGGCCAGTGTCCGGACGATCGATATTGCAGACGGTCAAAGCGTCCTTGTTCACTTCGATGGTCGCGCGTTCCACCGCGTCTGGCTTAATAGAGTGAAGCTCTCGAAGCCGGCGGGCGGCCTCGATCGGTGAATGGGTCAGGTAACAGGCCGCATGATACTTGAAGAGATTGCCCTCCACCGCAAAGGCCCGGTTGCCGCCGGAGGTTATTTCGGCCGGGAAGAATCCGTCGGACTGGGTATCGGCAAGGCCCTGCGCGCATTCAATGGCATCGGTGCGCGAGGTCATGCCCTTTTTCGCCAGCCGGGCTGCCAGCAATCCGTTCATCGCCGCCTTGCCGACCTGGAAAGGCTTGGACATGGTGCCGAACATCGACTTGAGACCCGCGGCCTGCGCGATGGCAAGACCAAGCGCGTGCGCCGTCTGTTCGGCATCCAGCCCAAGCAGACGGGCCGAGGCAGCAGCCGCGCCAACGGTGCCGACAGTGGCCGTCATGTGCCAGCCGAGATTGTAATGCCCCTCGCCCACCATTTCCGCCGTCAGGACTTCCGCTTCATAGCCGACAATGAAGGCCTCGAGGAAGGCGCGTCCGGATACCGGCTGCATGTCGGAAATCGCCAGCAATGCCGGAACCAGCGGCACGGTCGGGTGCCCCAGCATCCGGGAATTCACATCGTCATAATCGAGCGCATGGGACGCAGCGCCATTCACCAGAGCGGCATTGAGCGGGCTCAATGCATTGGCGCGGCCAATCAGACGTGCGGGCCCGGAACCCTCCTCACCCATGGTTTCGGCGAGAATATGGCTCAACGGCTCCCGGCTTCCTGAGATGGTTACACCAAACCAGTCGAGTATGGCATCGGTCGCCCAGGCACGCGGCGCGGCGCCAATATCATTAGCCCCGATCGAAACGATCCAATCCGCCAGCGCGCGTGTCGCCTCTGACGGTCCAGCCTGCTTTGCTGTGTCGATTTCCGCTCTACCCACAATTTCCTCCTTCGCTCGCCCGGTCCGATTGAGCACGGCCCGGATTGAGTCATGTCCCTAATTGAGTCATGTCATGGTCGCGTAGACGGCACTGCGCCAGGGTCGGCGCTCAACCGAAATACGGGACCGGATCATCATGAGCCATCGAACCATGGAAGAAACCGAGGACCAAAGTGCGGCTTTGGAATTTCTGGCTCGCGCGGAGAACCATGATCTCCGGCCGGCGGAAGAGCCCGAGCATATCGTCACCCATGGCTCACATGTCTTTCTTGCTGGAGACCGGGCCTACAAGCTCAAGCGTGCCGTCTCCTTCCCCTATATGGATTTCGGCACTCTCGAGCGCCGGAAGAGGTTCACGGAAGCGGAACTGGAGCTCAATCGCCGGACCGCGCCCGCGCTTTATCTCGGTATTCGCTGTCTGACACGAGAGGAAGACGGCACAATTGCCTTTGATGGGGCAGGCAAGACCATTGAATATGTCCTCGAAATGCAGCGCTTCGATCAGGAGCTGCTGCTCGACAGGATGGCCGAAAAAGGCCGGCTGACCCCGGCGCTGATTGAGCAGACGGCCGAGCGCATTCGCGCCTTTCACGATGCGGCGGAACCGCTCCCGGCCGAGGATGCTCCGGGGGCAGGCTCCGGTGGAATGCGTTGGGTGATCGAGGAAAATCTCGAGGAATTCGCCTCCCAGCCCGAGCACTTTGCGCCAGACGAAGCAAAAACCTATACGGCCCGTGCTCGCGAGACGCTCTTGAAGGTGACGCCACTGCTCGACGCCCGGGTCGAGGCCGGACAGGCGAAACATTGCCATGGCGATCTGCATCTGCGGAACATCTGCGTTATCGACGGCACGCCGACCTTGTTTGACGGTCTCGAATTCAACCCGCGCTTCGCCTGTATCGATACGCTCTACGATCTGGCCTACTTCCTGAGCGATCTCGATATCCGGGGTCTGCCCGACCTCGCCAGTCGGGCCTTCAATCGTTACTTCATCGACGGCGGATATGACGGCCTGCCGTGCCTGCCCCTGTTCATCTCCACCCGGTCCGCCATACGCGCGAAAATCATGGTGAGTGGCGCGGACGCACAGGAGGACCGGTCCAGCAGAGCGGAAATGCTGGAACAGTCGTGCCAATCCTTCCAGGCAGCACAGCATCAGCTCCAACCGGCGGAGCCTGTCCTGATCGCAGTCGGCGGCTTCTCCGGCTCCGGCAAGTCCACCCTGGCACAGGCACTTGCCCCGTTATGCCTACCGGCCCCCGGTGCCATCCATCTGCGGAGCGATGTCATCCGGAAACGGCTTCACGGGCGCGCCCCGACGGAACGTCTTCCCGCTTCCGCGTATAGCGCGGACGTCAGCGCACAAGTCTACGAAACCATGCTGCGCCGGGCCGATGAAGCCTTGCAGGCGGGCTATCCCGTGATCATGGATGCGGTGAATGACCGCGCCGAAGACAGGGGTGCCATCGCGGCCCTGGCGCAGTCCCGCTCCGTTCCATTCAAAGGCTTCTGGCTCGACGTTTCCGAAGAGGTGATGGCAACGCGGATTGCCGGACGGTCCAATGACGCATCGGACGCCACCGAAGCGGTGATGCTTACCCAGGCGAAACAAGGGCACGGCGCACTCGGCGACTGGCAAAAAATAGATGCCGGGGACACGGTGGAGGCCACACTCGCGACCGTAAAATCTCTTCTGAACCTTCTTTGACATAGGTCAACGTCGGCCGGGATCAGATCACATACGCTCTTGCTACCGAAGACCTAGCAAGGGTGGTCGTCATGCCTAAAATATTGAAACTCCTGGAAGAAGACCACCGGCACCACGACATCTTGCTGTCAATCCTCGAGAATCAGGTGAAAGACGCGCACCTCACGGGCGAGCCCGACTACGACATTGTTTCCGCGATCGTCGACTACTTCCTCACCTACCCCGCCGAGTTTCACCACGTTCGAGAAGACAGGATCTACGAGAAGGTCGCCGCACGGGACATTGCCGCCGCGCAGGAAATCGGCCCGCTCGAAGAAGAGCACGAAGCCTGCGAAGCCTTCATAAAGGCTTTCGCCGCCGCGCTCTCGAATGTCCTCGGTGCGGGCATCATCACCCGCAGCCAGTTCACGAATGCAGCACTCGAATTCATCGAGTCCCAGCGCCGTCACATCCGGATGGAGGAAAGCATCTTCTTCCCGACGGCATTGCGCGTTCTGACCAGAGAAGACTGGGACTCTCTCGACGCCGACCTTTCCGACATCGCGGACCCGATTTTCGGCAACCAGAGAGAAGACCAGTTCGGCTCCCTGCGCCAGGAGATCCTGGATTGGCAGAGCGCGCGGGAACCAGCCAACGACCACGTTCCCGGCGAGCAAAAACTCCGCCTCTAGCAACAACCCGAACCATCATAAAACTCAGGTGAACCAGCCAATGAACATGATGTGTACAGCAGACATCACAGAGCGGGCACTTCTGCAAAAATACGGAACACGCAACGTGCCGCGCTACACAAGCTATCCGACGGCACCGCACTTCCATGAAGGCGTCGATGCGGAGATCTATAAAAGCTGGCTTGGGGCGTTGGACGCCGACACCTCCCTGTCACTTTATCTGCATGTCCCTTTCTGCAAGGAACTCTGTTGGTATTGCGGGTGCGCCACCCAAGTTGCCCGGAAATACGGGCCTGTTTCGGAATATGCCCGCGTGCTGGAGCGGGAAATCGAAACCGTCGCCAGCCATATCGGACAGCCGGGCACCGTCCGCCATATACATTGGGGCGGCGGCTCGCCAAACCGCTTGAATGCACATGATTTCAGCAGCTTGATGGCCGTTTTGCGCAATCGGTTCACGCTTGCGAAAGATGCGGAAATCGCTATTGAGATCGATGTTCGCAGTTTCGATGACAGCCTTGTCGAGGCCTACGCGCTTGCCGGGATCAGCCGGGCCAGCCTCGGCTTGCAGGACTTCACCCCTGCCGTGCAGACCGCCATCCACCGCGAGCAGCCGTTTGATCTGGTCGCGGATCGCGTTGCCGCCCTCCGGGCCGCCGGTATCGATGCCCTGAATTTCGATCTGATGTACGGGCTTCCCTACCAAAGCACCGGCGACGCCGTCCGCAGTGTCGAAATGGCTCTCAGCCTGGAGCCAAGCCGGGTTGCCGTTTTCGGCTATGCGCATGTTCCATGGATGCGCAAGCACCAGAACCTGATCTCGGCCGAGGCCCTGCCGGGCGCGGAAGCCCGGCGTGACCAGGCAGTGGCAATGACAGAAACGCTGCTCTCTGCCGGTTATGTGCAAGTCGGTCTCGATCATTTCGCACGCCCCGGAGACAGCATGGCCGAAGTGACCGAGGCCGGTACCCTGAAACGCAATTTCCAGGGTTACACCACGGACGATGCCGCCACACTGCTCGGGCTTGGAGCATCCTCCATCAGCTCGCTCCCCAATGGCTATATCCAGAACATCGCCAACACGCGCCTGTACGAGGAAAGCATCCGCAAGACCGGTTTCGCGATTGCCCGCGGCATTGCCGTCAGTGCCGAGGATCGATTGCGCAGACAGATCATCGAAGACCTGATGTGCGCCGGCAGGACGGACGTCGCCACGCGTTGCGCCGAGGCGGGCATGGACGTTCGCACGTTACTCGGCAACCAGACCGCCCTTGAAGAAATGCAGGTGGACGGTCTCCTGAGCTGGGATGGCGCGGTGCTCGAAATCACCACGGATGGCCGTCCCTATGTTCGCGTCGTGGCCGCATGCTTCGATGCCTACCTGCAAACGGGAAAAGCGCGGCATTCACAGGCCGTATGACAGCCAGAGGATATTCCACGCTCAAAAATGCGGCGCTTTGCCGCTGCGCGTTCCGGCCACATGGCCGCGTCGCGCCTTTTGATGGAATTTCGGCCTCAGGGCCAGAGGTGACGCTGGAATTTGATCTGGATCAATGTATCCGCGATCAAACGCTCCTAGCGTGCCATTAGCGGCCATTCCCGGAACGGAATGGTCAATCCGGTGTGTTCAGTATCGCGAGGGAAGTCATGAACAGCACACTAACCGCAAACCGCGACAGCGGTGGCGCATGGATCATGGGCGTGCTCTTCGCGCTTGGTTCCATTGTCAGCCTGCTTTGGATGGCGAAAGCAGATAGCCCCGAATTGGGTTTTCATGCCTTCCTGTTCTTCGCATTCTTCACACTTGGCTGCTTCGTGCTGGTGAAGCGGCACTACGATCTGGCCGAAAACCCAGCAACTCCCGTTGCCGGTGACGATGTCGGCTATATGGATGACGTCATCCGTGCCGGGGCCATTGCCTCCACTCTTTGGGGCATTGTCGGCTTCACCGTCGGTCTGGTCATTGCCCTGCAACTCGCCTTCCCGGTGCTGAATTTCGACCTGCCCTGGACGAATTTCGGACGCCTGCGACCTCTGCACACCTCCGCCGTGATCTTTGCCTTTGGCGGCAACGTGCTGATCATGACCTCCTTTCACGTGGTGCAGCGTACCTGCAAGGCACGTCTGGCCGGTGGTCTTGCGCCGTGGTTCGTGTTCTGGGGCTATCAGCTTTTCATCGTGCTGGCCGCGACCGGTTATGTTCTGGGCATCACCCAGAGCAAGGAATACGCGGAGCCGGAATGGTATGTGGATCTCTGGCTGACCATCGTCTGGGTGGCCTATCTGCTGGTCTTCCTCGGCACCCTCTGGAAACGCCGCGAGCCGCACATCTATGTCGCGAACTGGTTCTATCTCGCGTTCATCATCACCATCGCGATGCTGCACATCGTGAACAACCTCTCCCTGCCGGTCTCCCTTGCCGGCGCGAAGAGCTATTCGGCTTTCTCCGGAGTACAGGATGCACTGACCCAGTGGTGGTACGGCCATAACGCGGTCGGCTTCTTCCTGACCGCCGGCTTCCTCGCCATCATGTATTATTACATCCCGAAGCGGGCGGAGCGTCCGGTCTATTCCTACCGGCTCTCCATCATCCACTTCTGGGCGCTGATCTTCCTCTATATCTGGGCCGGTCCGCACCATCTGCACTACACGGCGCTGCCGGACTGGGCGCAGACTCTCGGCATGACCTTCTCGATCATGCTCTGGATGCCCTCCTGGGGTGGCATGATCAACGGCCTGATGACGCTCTCGGGCGCCTGGGACAAGCTGCGCACCGACCCTGTCCTGCGCATGCTGGTGACCTCCGTTGCCTTCTACGGCATGAGCACCTTCGAAGGCCCGGTGATGTCCATCAAGGCGGTGAACGGCCTCAGCCACTACAC